>JBFFDV010000201.1:0-5064 GCA_041559215.1 Anaerolineae bacterium
GCCTTACGGATAGCCATAAACTTGGGCAATCGTGGCTCGTTTATCTCCTGTGCTACAGTGACCACCGCCGGCAAATCAGCTTCCACAACCTCGAAACTCTCCTCCATGTTTCTCACGGCTCTCACCTTGCCGTCTTCGACGTTGAGCTCCCTGACGTAGGTTATCTCAGGCAGATTGAGAAGTTCAGCAAGCGCTGAGCCCACCAACCCAGAGTAGTTGTCTGTGGAGCCCTCACCCAAGATGATCAGATCATAAGCCCCGAGCTTCTCTATGGCCTGGGCCAATACCTTGGCCGTGCCCATGCTGTCGGACCCCTCAAAAGCCGGGTCGGTCAAAAGGACAGCCTCATCGGCCCCCATGGCCAGGGGCTCCAGGATGGCCTGCTGGAGCTTCTCAGACCCCTTGGCGACGACCGTTATCTTGGCATCGCCGACCTTCTCCGTGACCCTCACTGCTTCCTCCATGGCGTTCTTGTCCAGGTCCCCCCAGACGAAGGGCACGCCCTCCAGGATAGGTTTTCTCTCCTTAATCCTGATTTGTTGCAGATCCGGTATATACTTCATGCACACTACAATATCCATTTTCCCGTGTCCTCCTTAGCTATTTGCGCTATTCAGCTCTTAAACCAAAGTCATATTGCGTCTCGCACCATGGCTTGGTACGGAACCTTACCCAAATCTGAACTGTATGCCGAAGCCGCCCCGAGCATAGTTCCAATCGAGGGCGCCATGGATGCAAGCTATTCTGCAAGTCCCACACTCCAGACAGCCAGACCACTCCACTTCCATATCCCCCGTCTCCCTGTTGACAGAGTAAAGGTGGGCTGGGCATACGTATAAACAGTATTTCTCCTCACAAGACCTACAAATCTCCTGATCGATGATAATCTGCGGCTGCTCGTCAATCTTGAATACGTCCAATCCCAACTTGGCTTCTACGTTCATATAGCTTATAACCCCCCAGGACTCGTGGTCAGATACGAAGCATGGCCAGGCCATCTTTAATGGTTGACCAGTTCAGGAATTTGCTCATCCCTTCCCCAATTATCGTCGAAGAGATCTTGGATTTCGGATTTTCGTCTATCCACATCAACTTCTCAAAGATATCACAGACAGCTTGTGGATAGAAATCGAAAAGCCTTGGGTTCTCCAGTAAGTTCAACACATTGCGAAAAGTATCTAGATCCTTGAAAACAAAGCTGTCCTTCACCAGTTCCTCATAATGAGCCAAGGAAGATGCAGAATAGTCATTCCTCTCCCTAGCCTTCTTTATGGCCTCTGCCGCCATCACCCCAGAGGCCACGGCAAACTCCATTCCCCTCACTGTGAGGAGCATATTCAGCCCGAAGCCGGCCGCTTCGCCGACGATCAATATGCCGTCCGAAGACAGTTTAGGCATGGCATTGATCCCCCCTTCGGGAATCGCATGAGCTGAATACTCCACGATCTCACCATCGGCGATCAGATTGCGAATCTCAGGGCGAGCCTTAAACTCCTCTATCAACTCATGCACCTCGATCCTGGGTTCTCTCTCCATCAACGACTCTGTGCCCACAACCAGACCAAGAGAGATACTATCAGTGTTGGTATAGAGGAAACCACCTCCCATCATGCCCTTAGTGAGGGCACCGAAGAAAAGTTGTGCGGCGCCTTCACCAGGCCCCAGGTTGAACCTGTCCTCTATGGTCTTCGCAGGCAACTCGATAACTTCCTTGACAGAGACAGCGAAATGTTTCGGCTCCTGCACCTGGCGCAAGCCCGCCTTCTCCGCCACTAGGGAGAGGACCCCGTCCGCAGCTACCACGACGTCAGCAGGAATCTCATCCTCCTCCATGATGATTCCCGCTACTTTGCCATCTTCCATAATCACGTCATCTGCTCGTGTCCTAGGCAGGACGAAGGCCCCTGCCTCCATCACTTTTTCACCAAACCAACGATCGAATTTCGACCGCAGGATAGTGTAGCTATGATACGGCTCCTCCCTGAACCTGTCGCTATCAAGAGTTATAGAGGTGGAAGCGCTATCCGCCATCATGGTCAATGTCTCCCTGGTGACATGCCTCTCCAGGGGAGCATCCCCCCACAACTCTGGGAAATAGTGTCTTATGGGGTGCATGTAGATCCTGCCGCCGGTCACGTTCTTCGACCCAGGATAGTCTCCTCTCTCCACAACTACAGTATCAATGCCCTCCTGCGCCAGGACATAGGCTGCGGAAAGTCCTGCCAAGCCGGCCCCTACGATGACGACTTCTACTCTTTCCTCTGCCACACCACCTACTCCTTCTTCACCTCTTTCAAGCCTGTTGGATAGCGATGAGCCAGGTCAATGTAAACATGCTTCCAGCTGCCCCACGATTCCTTCCACTCCTTCTTGACATCGCCAATGACCTTGGCCGGCACACCGACCGCCACCTTACCTGGAGGGATCTCCTTGTTCTGAGCAACCACAGCTCCTTCACCTATCGCGGCCCACTCTCCTACTACCGCCCAATCGCTGATTATGGCCCCCATGCCGATGACAACATAATCGTGAATGGTGGCGGTGTGGATGATCGAGCCATGACCGACCGTGACATAATCGCCAATGCGAGTGACCTGATCAGGCCGCGCATGAACTACGCAGTTCTCCTCAATACTGGTGCCTCTGCCGACAACGATTTCGCCATAATCACCTCTGATGCGAGCTCCCGGTGCAACGTAGCAGTCATCACCCAAGGTCACCAATCCGATAATATCAGCCGAGGGATGCACATAAACATTATTGCCGAGCTGTGGAACCCTACCCTCGAACTCATAAATGGCCACTAGAAATAGACCTCCCGATGAAACACAAAAAAACAGGCACGACTTCTCTCTTGGTCCAAATAGATCGGCTATGCGCCAATCACCAAAAGTGGCCCTGCCCCTAGATAGGTTCAGTCACACAAACAGATTTCCAGGGGGGATATTAATCCCCCCTGGCATCTCACGCTAGCTAGTGTGCGAGGCTTACTCAGCCGATGCAGGTTTCCAGGAGCCTAGTGTCCTACCTGGCTGCCTCGGTAAGGCACAGCCTCATCGCCGAACCAGTCACGGCCCATGATTATCTTCATGACGTGATAACCACCCTCAGCACCCACCAGATAAGACATGGTACCTCTCAAGGACATCTCCAACGGGGTATCCTTGGTATAGCCAAAGCCGCCATGATACATCATGGCATTCCTCGCGACACGCACACCCAGCTCCGGAGCATAGCACTTGCACAGCGCGATAGTGCGGTTGATATCACGATAATCAACCTTGGACTTATCCTTGTAGAACTGGTCAATCAGCCAGGCACCTCTCTGAAGCATCAACTTCAGTTGCTCCAGTTGGGCCTTGTCGTCCACCATCTCGAAGGATATGGCCTCGAAGTTGAGCAACGGCCTGCCGAAGAGGACTCGCTGCTTCGTGTAATCTGCGCTGATCTCCAGGCATTTCTCCGCGCCTCCCAGGCAGGCCGCCGCCACAACGGCGCGAGCAACATTGAAGCCCTCCATGTTGATGTAGAAGCCTTTGTTCTCCTCGCCCAGAATGTACTTCTTCGGGATCTCAACGTCTTTGTATACGAAACCTCCGGTGGAGAGGCCCATACGACCCATATCCGTATACACCGTGTAGCTGGTCCCCGGTGCATCGGCCGGGAAGTAGGCGAAAGTGGCCCCCTTGTACCCCAACTCGGGCTGGGTCAAGAACAGGGTGCAATGACCGCCGCCTCTCTCGTTGGCTTCCCTCACGCCGCTAATATAGGCCTTCTCGCCGTTTACGATCCAGCTGTCGCCGGTATCCTTGGTCGCAACTGTCTTGATGTTGGCCAGGTCGGAGCCCCCCCCTGGCTCAGTGGTATTGATTCCCATGAACCACTCACCAGAGGCTACCTTGGGCAGTAATTCCTCCTTGGCCTCTTCGGTGGCATGCTGGACCAGAAGCATGGACCAGCCGATGCACAGCAAGGTGTACACCGGAAGGGACATGCTCAACTCTCCCCGAGCCAACTCGAAAATGGTGCTCACCGCATATTGCATCTCCTCGCCCGGTACAGCGCAGCCGCCATACTCCTCAGGAATGGTGATACCAAAAATACCCAGATCCGCCATCTCGTCGATGATTTCATCGGGTATTCGGTGCCATTCCTCGTCTATCTGCCTGGCGATCGGCTCCAGCTTTTGATCAGCAAACTCCCTGACCGTCTGCTTCCAGAGTTCCTGCTCAGGAGACATTGTGAAGTCCATTAAATACTACCTCCTTTGTTCTTTATTTTCCTATTTGGATCGAAGAACATCATATTATACTGCAGGTGCTTCTGCCTGTCAAGATCTGAACACCCAACGCCTTATTCATTCAAACGGCATTGGGAAATGGTGACCAAGTGAATTCCCCAGGGATCGAACTCAGAGGCTTGAAACCATTCTCTAGCTTCACACAGGTGGCTAAATCTTTGTGGCAGCTCGTTCACTGAGCCTATCATAACAACCAAAGGTCAAAAGCGGGTCTTAGTGTGGTCCTAATCTGGTCTAAGTTGAACCAAAAGGGTGCCATTTGTCCAGATCAGCCAATGATAGCTATCTACACCGTTAGAACAGTCCAAGGGCTTCACGGCGGGCGGCTAGATTGCCGCGCAACCAGCCGAGAATCGTCATGACCTCCCTCTTAGATGGGCGTCAGCATGCGAACGACCCGGAGTCAGCGCGTCGTCCGCTTCATAGAAGTTTGGATAGGTCCTGGGCTCGCGCAGCAATTGGCCGCAAGCCCCAATATTCAGGGGGGGGAATGAAGGGCGTGGGGGACACCCCCAGTAGTGTTGCACAAAAAATGAACAGAGCGGGGGTTCAGGGGGCGGCCAGTCACCCTTCGTCAGGCTCAGGGCAGGCCTGACGGGGGATGTGGGGGTGTCCCCCACAGAAAGTTTACTTCCCCCCTCCCCCAATGGCTGCCGCACCGCGTTACCATTTCTCCCGATGGACTGGGGGAGGGGGGATTGAGGGGGGTGGCGGCCAACAGGAGCTTCTCCTGACAAGTTAATGCAACGGCATTGGGGGACACC
>JBFFDV010000202.1:0-5050 GCA_041559215.1 Anaerolineae bacterium
CATAGCGCATTGTGAGGATTTGCATGAGGCACTGGCTCGTTATCAGGAATGGCTAGGCGAGCGGGATGCCCTGAACTATGACGCCGACGGAGTGGTGATCAAAGTCGATAGCTTTACCCAGCAAGAAAGCCTGGGGGACGTAGGTCACGCCCCCCGTTGGGCTATCGCCTACAAGTTCCCCGCCCATGAGGGGATAACTAAGCTCCTGCAAATTGGCATCAACATCGGGCGCACCGGCACTCTCAACCCCTATGCCGTTTTGGAGCCGGTAGGGATAGGTGGGGTGACGATCCGCAATGCCACTTTACATAACGAAGAGGATATCCATCGCAAGGACATCCGTGAAGGGGACACGGTGATCGTGAAACGAGCCGGAGATGTCATACCCCAGGTCGTAGCTCCGATAAAGGAGTTACGTACAGGGGCGGAGAAGGTCTTCCACATGCCTGCCCATTGCCCGGTCTGCGGGCAGCCGGTGGTGAAGCCGGAAGACGAGGTGATGTACTATTGTATCAATGCTTCCTGCCCTGCCCAGTTAGTGGGGCGCGTTGAACATTTCGCCTCCCGAGGGGCGATGGACATCGAAGGCTTCGGAACCAGGCTGGCGCAGAGCTTTGTGGAGAAGGGGCTGCTGCGAGATGTGGCCGACTTCTACTATTTGAAGGCCGATGACCTACTGGCCCTGGAGGGTTTTGCCGAGAAGAGCGTGGCCAACCTGCTGGCGGCTATTGAAGCTTCCAAGAACCGCCCCCTATGGCGTCTCCTGACCGCGTTGGGCATTAGAGGCGTGGGAAGCGTAGTGGCTCAACTCCTGACTGCGCACTTTGCCTCTCTGGATGATTTGATGGCTGCCAGCGAGGAGGAGTTGGAAGCGATAGAGGGGCTGGGACCTCATACCGCCAAGAGCATCGTGGATTTCTTCGCTCAGGTGCGCAACCGGAATCTCATCGAGAAGTTGCGGCACGCAGGCGTGCGCACGACCCGCTTGCCCGAGGAAGCAGCGCCACAAGAAGGGCCGTTGAGCGGCCTGACCTTCGTCATCACGGGGACTCTGCCGACGATGAGTCGCGAGGCGGCGACCGAGTTTGTAGAGGCTCATGGGGGGCGTGTGACTTCCAGCGTCAGCCGGAACACCAGCTATATGTTGGCGGGAGAAAGTCCCGGCGGTACCAAGCTGAGCAGGGCGCAGGAACTGGGAGTGCCCACCATAGACGAGCAAGAGTTGCGTAGACTGGCGGCAGGGGGATAAAAAGGCCAGGATTTGTTTGATGCTAATAGAGCGACCCCTGTTGGAGGGCATTTTCATTCTCAGGGAGAACAGGTTTCGGGCTCGAGTGCGACTCGCGGGCGAAGAGATGTCTGCTCACGTCCCCAATTCGGGCCGCCTGACCGAGTTGCTTTCCCCTGGCCACCGCGTCCTCCTGGCGGAGGCGAGAAATCCAGACAGGATCACGGACTATGACCTGGCGATGGTTTCTCTGCCGCATACTCTGGTTTCCATTGATGCTCGGCTGCCCAACCACTTATTTTCCGAGGCCCTTCAAGCCGGGGTTTTGCCAGAGTTCGAGGGTTACCCCGTTGTGCGCCCAGAGGTTTTCTATGGGGATAGCCGATTGGACTTTTTGTTAGAGGCTGACGGGGAGAAAAGGCCGTGCCTGATAGAGGTCAAATCAGTGACCTTGGTGCGGGACGGGGTCGGCTATTTCCCCGATGCGGTGACGAGCCGCGGCAGGCGTCACTTGCGAGAGTTGCGGCGCGCTACCCTCGATGGCAAGCGGGCGGCTCTTGTCTTCATCATACAGCGCGATGATGCCAACGCTCTCACCCCTCATGATGAATCGGATCCCGATTTCGGTGAAGCGGTACGGCAGGTGGTAGCCGCTGGGGTAGAAGTCTATGCTTACACCTGTCAGGTCAGCCGCGAAGAGATCGTTCTCCGTGCAGGGGTTCCAGTGCTATTGTCAAAGGGCAAATGAGCGAAGATATGATCGTACAGCAGTGGGTATAAGCAATGGCATGATAGTATAGGTTGATGCAGGAGGCAGGGCGATGCTGGATGAATTTGCGGTAGGGGAGTTCTTCACTAACCAGTGTCTTGTCGCGGGCAAGGTCTATACGGGAGGGCGACGCCTGACCGACTTGTTGAATGATCAGCGGGACTCGGCTCTAGAATTGAGCCGTGTTCAAGTGAGGAGAATCATAGCTCCCAAGAAGGTGATCGCAACTCATAGAAGCGCCATCCTCGAGAAGAAGGGGATCGTGTTCACTCTCGTCAAGGAGGAAGGCGATGAAGGGGCGCAAAGCAGCTTCTACAAGCATGTTGACACCAGACAGTGGGACATTTTCTTGACCGTTCCGTTCTTCGAGTTGTCGGGCAAACTGCACGTGCGGGGGACAGGCAACCTACGGACAATGCTGTTTGAACGACCGGGGCAGTTCGTTCCTCTCACCGAAGCTAAGGCGGTTTTCAGCCTCTTTCCTGAGGTCAGCTTCGCCAGCAAGGTGATCATCGTCAACAAATCTTACATCGAGGTGGTCTGCACCGACGTGTACTAGCTTGCTATCTGATCGAGCATGGGCTTGAGGGGGGAGAGGCTTTCGGTTCGGTGTGCCTTCTTACGAGGTAGGGAGTAGGAGGTAGAAAAGTGGATCAGCCAAGCGATGATGAAATCTTGAGCATCTTGACATCAGCGAAATCTATCGCCATTGTCGGCCTGTCAACTAAGCCAGGGCGACCGAGCTATCGGGTTGCTAGGTTCCTTAAGGAAGTCGGCTATGCGATATATCCCGTGAACCCGCGCATTGAGGAAGCCTTGGGCGAGAAAGTGTACCCTACTTTGGAAGACCTCCCGGTGGAGATTGACGTTGTGGATATCTTTCGAGCCTCGGATAAGGTGCTCCCGGTGGTGGAGTCTGCAATCGCTGTGGGAGCTCAGGTGATCTGGATGCAAGAAGGAGTCGTAAACGAGGAAGCGGCCAGGAGGGCCAGGGGTGCTGGGCTGAAGGTAGTCATGGATAGGTGCACAATGAAGGAGTACAGGCGCTTGTTGATGTAGCTGTGTGCGTAATCGAGAATTAGCATTCATGGCGCCGTTCCAGGGCTACTGTGGTAATGCTGGGGCGGCGCTTTTTTGGCGTTGCGCGGCAAAGGCCCCTGTGGTGAGCCTGCGAACCAGGGGAGTATGAGGGGCCCGCCCTGGTATCACAAGCTATTTCCACACTCCACACCTGAGCACCCATCTGGACGCTCAAGTTCTATTGTGGAGTGCTCAATGTGATGTTTGGCGAGTTCCTCTTTGATCATCGCCACTGTGTGTCCCGACGTTCCTAGCAGTTGGTCTTCCACCACAATATGCCCGGTGAAAATGTCCGTCTCTCCCTCAAGGGACCACACATGGACATCGTGTACTCCGATTATCCCTCCGAGAGCCAAAAGCCCGCTCTTGATTTGATCAAGATCGATATGCTCTGGCACACCCTGCAAGAGGATGTTAACGGTTTCTCTCAGGTTTCTCGCCACTCCCCACAGAATGAAGATCGTATAGCCCATGGTCATGATCGGGTCTATCAAGTGGTTGTCCCAAAAGTGTATGATGGTACTACCGACGAGGATCACACCCCACCCCAGAACATCCTCAAGAAGGTGCCAAGACAGTACTCTCTCGTTCAGACTCTGGCCTTTCCGGAGACGGAAGAAAGCCGCCCCATTGAATAGAATGCCAATCACCGCAAGGCCAATCATACCGTCAGCATTCACGTGCTCGGGGTTGAGCAGCCGTGGTACTGCTCTCGACAGAATAAACAGAGAGCCGACCGATAAGACAACCGCACTAAACACAGCAGCAAAAAGCGAGAGCCGCTGGTAGCCAAATGTCCGCCTTGTATCTGGCGCTCTTTTGGCTCCTCTTTCAGCAACCCAGGAAGTTGTTAGTGTGACGCTGTCGCCAAAATCGTGCAAGGCTTCTGACAGGATCGCTAAGCTATTTGTCCAAAGGCCGCCAACAAGTTCGAGCACCGTAAAACCAAGGTTCAAGAAAACGGCTACTCTTATGTTCTGCTCGCGGCTGCTGTGATGATGCAAACTCATGGTCCAGATCAACCTCTTCTCGCCGGTCGCCTTCTGATCAAAAGGGACAGCTTTTCTGTTCTACTCGCGTCGAAGGCAGGTCACCTGCTGAACGCACACCCCTAGTAATTATACACAATAGTTGCATCGAGGCACAAGCAGCGGTGCTTGTCAACCCAGTTCTAATCAAGCCCCCCGCGTTTCCAGGATCACCCAAAGACAGGGTTTGTACTGCCTCATGAAGGACTCCACCATTAGCCGCTGCTCCTCGCTCTGCGCAGAACTTGACATTGCCTCCAGTTCTGGTGCCATCTCCACCGCGGGCGCTGGGGGGCAGGGTTTCTCGGTGAGCGTGGCTGTATCAGCGGGCCTGGATGGTATAATAGGCCTGTCACAGGGCGTGGCGCCTCACGGTAGCCAGCCCATATTCGCTCCCTGGCATCAGATCCGGCAACGAAAGGGATCCCCGGATCTTTTTTTACTCTATTGCCCACACCAGCCCGTTTGTCTTAGGCCTGTGTTCCATCGCTGCGCAAGCGCTTTCCTGTAGTGGGTCTTGGCCAAAACAGAGAAGCTGTGGTATATTAGGCTCTCAGGTAGCGGGAGGTAAGTGCAAACATGAGCAATCTGCAAGACATAACCTTGGCCTTCATAGGGAGTGGGGTCATGGCCGAGGCCATGATCAAAGGCACCCTAAATGAGGGTTTGACCGATCCCTCGCATATGATCGCCAGCGGGCCACGGCCCGAGAGGGGGCAAGAACTGGCGGAGCGGTACGGCGTGACGGGTACTACCGACAATCGCCAGGCGGCCGAGGCAGCCCAGATCGTCATACTCTCTGTAAAACCGCAGGTTCTGCCTGCCGTTCTGAAAGAGCTGGTAGGAGGGATAGCATCCGATGGTCTGGTGCTCTCGATTGTGGCCGGGGCAAGGATTAAGGTAATAGCCGAGGCTTTGGGGCATGCTGCTGTGGTGAGAGTAATG
>JBFFDV010000203.1:0-5010 GCA_041559215.1 Anaerolineae bacterium
CAACATAAGACCGTTCACCCCTCCAGCTTCGTTCCTCTCCCTCAAAGCCAGCTTAACTGCTGGTAGAACCTGGTAGCCCAAGGGACGATGAAGCCCCTCAAAGGGGGCCACTAACCCTATCTTGACTATAGGCCGCGTGCCTGCCCAAGGCCCACAGCCAGCTACGCCCCCTAACGAAAGGGAGAGAAGCAGCAGAAAGACAAATGGCTTTCTCACAGGATGAAGTTATTGGCCCTGGTACAACTCCTGATTGCGTAAATGCTCCTCGTAGGTTTCAGAAAAGGCATGGGAACCATCAAACCTGGAGAAAAAGAATAGATAGCTGGTTTCAGCGGGTTCCAGCACAGCCTGCAAGGATGCCAAACCGGGGCTGCATATCGGTCCCGGCGGCAATCCTGGATATAGATAGGTATTGTAAGGTGAATCGAACTGGGTGTCCTCCTCCAGGGACATGGGTATCTTCCACCACTGTCCTGTGTCCTCCTGATATCCCAGGGCATACTGTACCGTGGGGTCAGACTGTAGGTACATACCCTGTTCCAGGCGGTTCAGGTAGACGCTAGCGATGATAGAACGCTCTTCGGGCATCACAGCCTCCCTTTCGACTATGGAAGCTAGAGTCACCACCTCATAGATGCTCATACCCATATCCGCTGCCGTCTGACGCATCTGCGGTGAGAAACGCTCTCCGAAGGTGGCCAGCATGAGATCTATGAGTTGGGCAGCACCGTAGTCGACCGGTATCCTGTAGGTCTCAGGGAATAGGAATCCCTCCAAGGAAGATGGAGCACCCTCCGGGCGATCGAGCAAGAAGTCATAGGCAAAACCGCCAGCATTAGCCAGCGCTATAAAGACCTCACCGTCCACTCCCCCCTGCTCCTCCAGCAAAGCCGCGATCTCCTCCGCCCTCTTTCCCTCAGGAATGGTCACCGTGACCTCTATCAAGCGCCCATGCTGCAAAGTCTCTATAATCTCCTCCATCGTCATATTGGGTCGTAGTTCGTAATCGCCAGCCTCCAGTTGCGCATCGACCCCTCGATACCGAACCAACCAGAGAAACAACTGCGCATCGGTGATCAGGCCATCGCGCTGTAGCCGGGGAGCGATGGTGGCCGCCGTCTCGCCAGGATTAATCGTGAAGACGACAAGCGTGGAATCATCGCTTGCAGGAGTATCTACAGCGTTCTGGCGAAAGTTGAGATATATGCCCAACAAGGTCTTTTGCAGCGAGGAGATTTCTATGCTGCTAGGCACCACCTCCCCAGGGATCACCTCTCGAGAGCTGCCCGTCCGCAAGAGATAGCGTCCTCCCATGGATATGACGACGATTGTAAGTACCAGAGCCATAAGAATCAGTCCCCAACGAAGGAAGCCCCTCAAGAAGTCTTCTCTGTCCAAGAGTTCCTCCTATCATTCTCCCATCTCATTGAATCCAGATAGTCTTGCAGAATCACCGCGGCTGCCACAGCATCAAGCCGCTGTTTCCTTTCCCGTCGCTTTTTCCCGGCCTCGATCATCGCCCTCTGAGCGCGTACGGTGGACAACCGCTCATCCCACAGGACAATCGGGATTTCTACCACCTCCTGCAACCCTGCTACATAGGCCTCGACCTTTCGCGCCTGTTCACCCACTGTCCCGTCCAGCCGCCGGGGATAACCGACGATGATCTTCTCCACCTCATGGTCCTTTACCAGAGAGGCGATCAGAGCAATATCCTTCTCCCTGAAGCGACATTGAATCACCTGCAAACCACGCGCCAAGGTCTGTCCAGGATCGCTGAGAGCAACACCTATACGTCTATCTCCAACGTCCAGGGCCATGAGACGCATACCGCCCCTCGTAACCTCCTCTCTCAGTCAAGCCCACTCTCCTCAGATAGGACATTTACGAAGATACGAAATAGAAGCCACGGCACCCGTCCCCACCATTCGGGTGATATCTGAACTGAAGGTTCTTCCACTAATCTGAGATGCCGCTGCAGGTACTCCTCGGCTTGGGTCATGGACTTGCCCTTTATGCCCTCTCTGATGGCCGTCTGATCGATCTCCTCCCAAGTGAGGCCCTCAGTCCTCATCTCAAAGGTCAGAGTCCCGTCATAATCAGCTTCGCTGACCTCCCCTATTTGAAACACTGTCTCCTCAGGCAGAAGCTGAAAACCCTCCCGCACCTCCTCCTGCAACATTCGTAACCCTAGTAGTTCAGCATCCTCCCTATCAATGACTGTTCCCCTCACCAAAGCTCGCATGTGCAGCTCGAGAGAATCAGCCACCTCGCCCGGGAACTTGTCGTACGTCTCGGATAAGACGAAGGCCAACAAGGATTCGGGTGGCACCGACTCCGACTCATTCAATTCCGCAGCCAGAGAGTCATACCCCTCTTGCCTAAGCCGCTGCAATAAGGTTTCCCTTAGCTGCTCTTTGTCTGCGTTGGTTACATACGTAACCTGGCTCATCGCCCCACTCTGAGTGGGGGCAGCGTTGATAACGTTGACCTGCCTATCCATGGGTCCTTCCACCGCATTGATGGTATAGGCCGCGACATTGCCACTGGGACCTGGCTCAACGGCCTCTATCGGCACTCTAGCCCTGCCTCCCACCCGGGGCGGCAGAGCGGCTTCTTGCATAGTGCGGAAGCGAACCGTCGTGCCAGCGCTGGTGCTCACTATGGTGCCAGAGATGACGGTCGTGGCCTGGGGTCGCCTATTAGTGAAGACCACCTCTCCTATGGCCCTGATAGACGGCTCATCCCTCAGCGCGGTCGTGGCTATCTCATCACTCCCCACAAACTCAGTCTCTACTACGCGAGCCGGAACGCGCAGATTGATGAAATCCACACCCTCCAAATCCGGATCCGCCTGAATAGTGATGGTCGTACTAACCGGATAGGTCACTGGCCGCACAGTTACGGTCGCTGTGGGCACAAATACTATCAGGGTGAGAGCCAAGAACGCCAACATTGCCAAGAATATGAAAGAGAAGAGAATCTTTTCTCCCAGCCCCAAGGCTTCTGTCGCCACTGGGACGGGCACCGCGTCGGAAGCAGACCTGTACCTAGGAGATGCGGCCAAGAAGTGATTGGCAAGAAGTTTCGAATCTTGCCAGTCTGCTCGCCGTCCTCTCTCCACCGAGGAGAACGTGTGAAAGCCTAACCCTTGAGCAAGTTCCTTCAGCTTACGATCCTTGGTCACCAGGGCAACTTGCTTATCCAGAGCAATGACCTGTCTTCCCAGAAGCTTAAGATCAACCAGGCTATCCAATCCGGGGCAGTCCTGGGGGACTACCAGCAATATGCGTTCTGCCTGGGCGCTCCTCAATCGCTCGCGGATGGCCGCAGCATCGTCACTAGCCTCCAAGTGTGCTACCGTTAGCTCGCTCAAGCCCTACCCTCCCTGCTTCCAAAGATCGCAGGTCTCTTGACCCGTCGTAACACACGTTCTAATGGATCCGACTTGCCGTCACAATCCAACGTATAGCCGGCAAGCGCCAGCGGAGCGACATCCCATTGGCCCCCTATCTGGCCTGTTCTATCCAGCAATTGAGAGACCTCTCCAGGCTGCATTAACCGTACCTGAGGATGCCGCCGAAAACTCAACACTTGTGCCCAAGGATGAGAGCGCATGCCCTCTAACATGCCTGGTAGACTGCTGCCTCCTCCACACAGACTCAACTGGTGAGGGAGGGCACGAGGGCCAGAGAGCTTGTCCAAGGTCTTTTCGATCCCTTGCAGCCAGACCCTCATCACCCCTTCTATCTCCTCAGCCACTCTAAGCTCCGCAGATCCCTTCATCACCCCCCGAGCGTAAGCCAACTTCAAGCTCTCCGCATCCTTCCGGGACAGACCAAAGGCCTCGACCAGATGCTTCGTGAAATAGCTCCCCCCGAAGGGAAGACTGGCTGTGGCCCACGCCTTACCATTGCGGGCCAAAAGTATGTCAGTGGATCTTCCACCAACATCTATGCATATCCCCTCTCTTTCGTCCAGAACGGAGGCCAGAGCCTGCCAACTGGATACCTTTGTCAAGATTTCCAGACCCAGATCTTCGGTGATAGCTTCGACAGCTCTCAGATACGAGGACGAAACAACAACGTTGAAGACAGTGACGGTCAGGTTCTGCCCTCGGAAGTCAACTGGATTCGTCACACTGTGTCCGTCGACCTGCATATCCGTCACAGCGCATTCCAACAGTGCAACCTTCTCCTCTGGAGAGCTTTGTAGAGGTTTAGTCTTCACGGCGAGTTGCTGTAGAGCCATCCGTTCAGCTCGCTCCACAACTGCTGTCAATTCCTTACCGCTGATTCGCCTCGCCGGGTTCGTCCGGTGGTGTGTCACCGCAAAGGCCTGCGCCGTGGTCAAGTAATTGGGTAAACCAACCACAACCCAGTCGGGCACGACCTGTCTGTTCCACACCTCTGCAGTCATATCCTCCGCTTGGCGCAGGGCCTCGTCACAACTCCTCGCCATAGCTTGAATATCAAAGACTGCACCATCCATCCCCCACTCTTGCTGATGACTTGCCCTACCCACCCCAATTACCAGACCTTCCGCTCCTTTCAATTCTAAGACCAAAGCTTTGATCTGCTCACTACCCAGGTCAAGGACGGCACGATAACGCGGCCTCTCTTCAACAGTTGCACGCCCACCGACTACCGTGGACCAGAATTCACGCAATAGAAGCTCCTAGATGTTGAATCATTCTCTTGGATTAATGGGGCGCCAAGACTGGCTCGAGAAGCGTGGGGAATCTAGCTCTCGACAACGAGCTTGCTCACCAAGTTTAGGGCCTCGCCTATCCGATCCGAATGCTTTCCCCCTGCCTGAGCCAGGGTCGCACGGCCTCCGCCACTGCCACCCACGACCGCTGCAACCTCTTCGATCAAGCGATCGGCCCGTAGCCCTTTGTCAACCAAATCCGGGGTTACGGCAGCGACGAACCCCGGCTTACCTTTCATCACCGCGCCCAAGACTATCACAGCTGACCCCAGCTGATCCCTCAGCCAATCTGTCATCTCG
>JBFFDV010000204.1:0-4979 GCA_041559215.1 Anaerolineae bacterium
ACTAAGCGCTGGCTTCAAGGCTGTGAACGGAGAGTACATCTTGACCCTGGATGCTGATCTGTCCCACGATCCCGATTTCATCCGGCTGATGTGGGAGGCGAGGCGAGAAGCAGAGGTCATCGTTGCCTCGCGATATATTCCCCAAGGGTCAGCTCAGATGCCTTTCATCAGGCAGGTGCTCAGCATCATCTTGAATAAGGTTTTTACTATCGGCCTATCTCTACCCCTGCACGATATTTCCAGCGGCTTTCGGCTTTACCGCTCCTCGACGATCAAGGAAATGCACCTCAGGAGCACCGACTTTGACGTCCTGGAAGAGATCCTTATCCGTTGCTACGCCCAGGGGTGGAGGATAAAGGAGGTCCCTTTCCAATATCTGCCCAGACAAGAGGGGGACTCTCATATCAGCCTTCTCCGGTTTGGATATGTCTATCTGCGGACCTTCCGCCACATGTGGGAATTGAGGAACTCAATTCTCTGCGCCGATTATGACGACCGGGCCTTTGATAGCCGCGTTCCGCCACAAAGATATTGGCAAAGAAAGAGGTACAAGATAATCACGGACTTCGCCACAGGAACTGGGGCATCCCTTGACATCGGGTGCGGGTCGAGCAGGATACTCTCCGGACTGGGGCAAGTCGTAGGCGCTGATATCGAGTTGAGGAAGCTGAGATGGGCCCGGAAATATGGCAAACCCTTGGTCAACGCCTCCATCTTCGAGCTCCCCTTTTCCGATGCATCCTTCGACTGCGTGGTATGCTCAGAGGTGATAGAACATATCTTTAGCAGCGATGTGCCTTTCCTGGAAATGTGGCGCGTTCTGAAGGAGGGCGGTCGGTTGATCCTGGGCACGCCCGACTATGGGAGGCTGTCCTGGCGCCTCATCGAGAGCTTATACCATCGCCTGATACCCGGTGGATATGCCGACGAGCATATAACGCACTATTCGAGAGAGGAACTGGTGCGCCTGATGGAGACGCTGGGCTTCGTCTTCACAGATATCAGCTACGTCCTCGGCTCGGAGATGATACTTCTCTTCACCAAGGTTGACGGTGGGGCGTCGTAAACAGGATCAGCTTACCTTTGCGGCAAGATATCAACCATGTTAGAATTGGGGTGAAGGAGGAAGGAGCAGGTGCTCGAAGCCTTCTACTGTCCCGCCTCTGTAGCCGTCATAGGGGCTTCCCAGGATGAGAATAAGCTAGGCCACGCTGTTTTCAAGAACCTTCTCCAATACGGGTACGAAGGCCAGGCCTACGCTATCAATCCCAATGCCAAGGAGGTACTGGGGCATCAGGCCCATCCCTCCGTGCTGGCTGTGCCCGATGAGATAGACCTGGCTATCATCGTGATACCCGACCGTTTCGTCGCTCAGGTTCTGGAAGAGTGTGGGCAGAAAGGGGTTGAGGGTGTGATCGTCATCACGGCAGGGTTCCGCGAGATGGGGGGCGAGGGCATCAGAAAGGAGAAGGAACTAGTCGATATCGTTCAGCGGTACAACATGCGCATGCTAGGCCCCAACTGCCTGGGCATCATAGACACTATCTGTCCCCTCAACGCCTCCTTCGCTGCAGGGATGCCAGAGCACGGGGATATAGCCATGATGTCCCAGTCAGGGGCCCTACTGTTAGCTATCTTGGATTGGGCCCTAGGAGAAGAGGTGGGCTTTTCCCGCGTCGTAAGCCTGGGAAACAAGGCCGACATTGACGAAATTGACCTCTTGCAGTTGTGGGACGAAGACCCTCACTCCAAGGTTGTCGTAGCCTACCTGGAAGGCATAACCGATGGACCCAGATTCATGGAGATCGCCCAGCAGGTCAACATGGAGACCCCCATTATCGCCATCAAAGCTGGCACCAGCGATGCCGGAGCCCGAGCCGTCTCTTCCCACACAGGTACCCTGGCGGGCTCGGAGAGTGCTTACGATGCCGCCTTCAATCAGGCAGGGATAACCAGAGCTGACTCCATAGAGGAATTGTTCGACTACGCAAACGCATTCTCACAAGCGCCTCCCATCAAGGGCGACAAGATCGCCATAGTCAGTAACGCTGGAGGCGCGGCGATCATGGCGACCGATGCCCTTGATCGAGCACAATTGCAGTTGGCCTCCTTCCAAAGGGAGACCATAAGATTGCTAAAGACCCGTCTGCCCCCTGGTTCCAACGCGCTCAACCCGGTGGATGTGCGAGGCGACGCCGACGCTGAGCGATACAGGTTCGCCCTGGATACCGTCTTGCGGGATAGGAACGTGGATGGCGTCATTGCCATTCTGACGCCGCAGGCGGTGACAAAGGTGGGCGAGACCGCTCACGTCATCGCTGATGTAGTCCAAGGACATGACAAGCCAGTGTTGGGTTGTTTCATGGGACAGAATGCCGCAAAGATAGGGATTGATATCCTTCGAGACCATGAGATACCCAATTATCCTTACCCTGAGCGAGCGGTAGACGCTATGAGGGCTATGGTTGAACGTTGGCACTGGCTGGAACGCCCTGCCCGGAAGATGGAGCGGTTCGAGGTTCAGCGCGATGAGGTAGAGCAAGTGCTATCCCAGGTGCGCGCTGACGGACGCCTTACGGTGGGCGATGCTGAAGCGAGAAGGATCATGGAAGCTTATGGCATCACCATCCCGCAGGCACAGCTAGCCGCTAGCCCTGATGAGGCGGTCGAGATAGCACAAAGAATAGGTTACCCGGTGGTGATGAAGATAGCCTCCCCTGACATCCTGCACAAAACCGATATCGGCGGGGTGAAACTCAATCTGATGGGCGATACTGCCGTCAGGGATACCTTCGATCTACTGATGTATCGCGCCAACCGATATATGCCCCAGGCTGAGATCTGGGGCGCATTGGTGCAGCAAATGGTGCCTCAGGGCAAGGAGGTCATCATCGGCATCAATCGCGATCCTCAATTCGGCCCGATGCTGCTCTTTGGGCTGGGAGGCATATATGTTGAAGCCCTGAAGGACGTCAGCTTTCGCATAGCTCCCATAGCCCGTTGGGAAGCCAAAGAGATGATCACCGAGATAAGATCCTATCCACTGCTGCGAGGGTTTCGAGGGGAGAAACCTTCTGACTTGGAGGCAATTGCAGAGTGCATCCTGAGGGTCTCTCAACTGGCGGTGGATTTTCCCGAGATTGTTGAGTTGGATATCAACCCGTTGATGGTGCATGAAGAGGGCAAAGGAGCGGTGGCCATAGATATGCGCCTGGTATTGGCCTAAGTGACACTGTCTTGCCAGAGGGACGGCACGGATTGGCCGTGCAAGAGGGAAGAGAGGTAACAGGATGGTAACATTGTACATAGTATCAACGGAAAGCGCATCTGGAAAGACCGCTCTCTGCGTAGGTCTAGGGAAACGGTTTCAGAGAGATGGGTTCTCTGTCGGCTACATGAAACCGGTAAGTCTGTCTGCCAGACGGCTCGAGGGTCAGGTGGTCGACGAGGACGCGGAGTTTATCAAGAAGGAGCTTGGATTAGGAGAGCCAGTTTCTGATCTTGTGCCCATACCCTTAGACCCCCTCGCTGTGGAATCCATCATGAGGAAACAAAAATGGCTTGATTATCCCAAGAGGCTACTGGACACCTACAGTCGCGTCTCGAAGGGCAAAGACGTGATGCTGATAGAAGGCGTACACCGCCTAAGCGCAGGTGGACTGGTAGGACTGCCCGCCAGCCAGGTCTGTCAGTTGCTGGACGCCAAGTCATTGACGATTCTCAAATATGTTGATCTGTTAACTCTGGATCCTGTGCTGTTCTACCGGCAGATAATAGGAGACTGTATGATCGGTGTAGTCCTCAACAGTGTCTCTCGGCGAAAGATGGAATCGGCACAAGACATAGCTAAGCCTTACCTCCAAAGAGAAGGCATATTGGTATTTGGCATTCTGCCCGAGGAGAGGTTACTTATGTCCGTCAGCGTGAGACAGCTCGCCGAGGCTTTGGCGGCGGATATGGTCTGCTGCGATGATAAGGCCGGGGAGTTGGTGGAGAATCTGATGGTTGGGGCTATGAGCAGCGATATCGCCCTCAGTTACTTCCGCCGCACACCCAATAAGGCGGTCATCACCGGCGGTGACAGATCCGATATTCAACTGGCGGCACTGCAAACCTCCACCAAAACTCTTATCCTAACGGGTAATCTTCATCCACAGGACATGATCTTAGGCGTAGCGGAGGAACATGGCGTGCCGATCATCGTCAGTAAACACGATACGCTAACTACTGTCCAGATCATCGAAGGGTTTTTCGGCAGAAGCCGTTTCCAACAGGAGAAGAAGATACAACGCTTCGAGGAGCTTCTCGATGAGCATTTCGATTTTACCAGCCTTTATCTCGCCCTGGGACTGAAATAGCGCAGGCTGGCCAAGCCCAAGACGGAAGGAGGCTTATTGTGAGCATCATAGAGGACATAATAGCGCGCGAGATTCTCGACTCGCGGGGCAACCCTACGGTTGAGGTGGACGTATATGTGATCGACGGCTCTGTGGGACGGGCCATGGTGCCGTCAGGGGCCTCCACCGGAACCCATGAATCTTTGGAGTTGCGTGACGGCGAAGACTCGCAGCGGTATGGGGGCAAAGGCGTGCTCAAGGCCGTCGAGAATGTCAACGACGAGATAGCAGGACACCTCGTCGGCTGGAGCGTGTTTGACCAACAAGGAATTGACCAGTTTCTGACTGAACTGGACGGAACGCCTAACAAGTCCAGATTGGGCGCCAACGCCATCCTGGGCGTATCTCTGGCCGTGGCCAGGGCGGCGGCCCAAACCGCGGACATGCCTCTTTACCGATACCTGGGCGGCGTTGCCGCGAAGACCCTGCCTGTGCCGATGATGAACATCCTCAACGGGGGCAAGCACGCGGAGGACTCCACCGATCTCCAGGAGTTCATGGTGATGCCCAGTGGCGCACCCAGCTTCCAGGAGACCCTCCGCTGGGGAGCCGAGGTATATCATAGCCTCAAGAGGGTGTTGA
>JBFFDV010000205.1:0-4903 GCA_041559215.1 Anaerolineae bacterium
CGCATCAAAGCCGCACTTCAGGCCATTACCGAGGAACGCGGGGAGCTCGATCTGGAGTTTCTGAGGGCAATGGAGCTGGACGAGGCCAGGGCCTGGCTCGAATCCCTGGTGGGCGTCGGGCCCAAGACAGCGGCCTGCGTCCTGTTGTTCTCCCTGGGGCGACCGGTTCTGCCTGTGGATACCCATGTTCATCGTGTCAGCCGACGATTGGGTTTGATCGAACCTCGTACGTCCGCGGAGAGGGCCCACCAGATCCTGGGCGAGATGTTACCTGAGGGGGCCATTTACGATTTCCATGTGAACATGGTGTCTCATGGCCGGCAGGTATGTCATGCCCGGCGACCGCGCTGTGACGCCTGCGTCTTGGCGCCACAATGTGATTATCTGCACAGAGGGAAGAGATGGTGAAAGGAAATACCAGAGTGAGAGCCAGGCATCCACTGCTGCTTTATCGCCGGCTGGCGGCCTACTGGAGCCTGCCATCGGTCTCGCTGATGGTGGTCTCGGCAGGACTGCTCATCTGGAATCATCCTGCCTGGCGAGGATTGCGCTCGGTCCTGGTGATGACTTTCCTTCTACCTTTGGTGTTACTTCTGGTGACCTTCATTATGAGCAGGCTGGCCTATGTCCAGTGTAGGAAGGATGGCATTCTTATCCGGTTGCCGCTGTATCGGCTGCATGTCCCCTATGAGTCCATCATAGAGACACGAGCGTCGTTCATGTACGAACTCTTCCCTCCCCGCAAGCAACGTTTCTCCACCCGGAACTTCCTCCGCCCTTTATGGACTATGTCAGCGGTGGTGGTACGCTTGAAGTATTTCCCCCGACCCCGGCAGCAACTACGGCGTTGGATGGACAGTCGCATGATTATCCATGATGGCCTGGTCCTACTGGTGAAGGATTACATGGGCTTCCGCCGGGAGATACAGGCCACAATCACCCATTGGCGTTCCGAAGACGCGACTCGAGGCAAGGACTCCTAGAGTCTGGTTGAGGCGCTCCTCTCGAACGCCAATCATCTGATAGCGATCTGGGAGCCTTCCGGCGTTTTGAAGACGTCAATGCGAATGGGGAAGGCGTCTTTCAGCTCGTCAATGTGGGTGATGACGAGGATGCGCGCAAATTCGTCTTGCACGGAGTTGATCGCCTCGACCAATCGTTCCCTGCCCTGGGAGTCTTGAGTGCCGAAGCCTTCGTCTATGATCAAGGTCTGTAGTCTGGCTCCAGCTCGTCGGGCCAGGAGCTTGGACAGGGCGATGCGGATGGCGAAGTTGATGCGGAAGGACTCGCCGCCAGAAAAGAGGTCGTAACTCCTGGGGCCAAGTTCATCCGACACCTCGATGTCCAAGGTTTCTACCTGTGTGCCTTTGAGGGTTTCACGTTGGCTTTTCAAACGGACGTGCATTCTACCATCGGTCATGCGGCTCAACAGGTGGTTGGCTTCCTCCTCGAGCTCCGGTATCGCTGCTTCAATGATCATGGCCTGGATGCCTTTCTTGCCAAAGGCGAGGCGGAGTTCATCATAGATGGCCTTCTCCTCCATCGTTTCACGCTGCTGGAGAGCTCTTTTCTCGCTTTCACCCTCCAGGTGCAGGCAGTGATCCAGTTTCTGTCTCGCTGCCCCCAGTTGGAGACGAGCGCGGGATTCAGTTACCTGTAGCTCATCCACCAGGCGGCTTTGATCCTCCAGATTCTCTGTGGCAACTTCCAAGTCCGCTATCTGCTGGCTCAAGCTTTCCTTCCTCTGCGAACCGTCGGCCAGCTCCTTTTGAAGACGCCCCCGATACTTCTCTCGCTCTTCCAATCTTTCCTTTTCCAATTTCAGTGCCTGACGACCAACATCCAATTCCTTTTTGGCAAGCTCAAAACCGGCGAGGGTGGATAGTTGCTGACGTATCTCCTCATGCTTCTCAGCATCGTATCCCAAGCGCTTCAGTTCTTTGTCCAGGCGGGCGAGGCGAGTTCTTTCATCTTCCGCGAAATCGCCTTTCTTCAGGCGCTCATCGAGCTCCTCAAGTTGGGCCTTTGCTTTCTCAAACCCCTGCTCTGCCGTACGAGCCTCGTCTAAAGATTTAGACAGAGTGGCCTGCTCCCCTTGCAGAGGGGCCAGTTCTATCAACTGCAGCTCAATGGCTTCTCGGGTCTGGCGTGTCTCTTTTATGGATTCTTCCAGGCTTCCGATGGTGGTTTTGTTCTCGCGGTACAGGTCTCCCTTCTCCTTGCCCTCCACGGCGTATTCCGCCTCAATATGCTCCCTTGATTCCTCGGTCAGTTCTTTTCCGCACAAGGGACACCGGGCCTCTGCACCTTCCAAGAGATCCAGCTTTTCTTTGAGGAGATCCATTTCGGCCTTCAGTTGCTCATTCATTGTTCGTAGGCTGGCTATCCGGTTGGAGAGGTTCTCCTCCTCGCGGCGTATCCCCTCCCTCTTAATTTCCATCTCCGATAGCTGATGTAGCTTGGCACGCACTTTTTCCAGCCTGCTCTGGAGAGCCGGCATTTCCCGGGCCTTCGTCTCCAAATCGGTGACTCTCCCTGCCTGCAACTCTCGCTCCAGGGATAGCTGATTCCTGGCTTCATCTATGCTCTGCTGCACAGCGGTCCTTTCGTCGTTTAGCTTCACTTGTTCGCTCAACTTGCGAGACAGTTCTTCGTTGGCTTGCCGCGCGTCGACCAGAACTGCATAGCCCTC
This sequence comes from Anaerolineae bacterium, assembly GCA_041559215.1. GTDB lineage: Bacteria > Chloroflexota > Anaerolineae > UBA7937 > B3-Chlor > JBFFDV01. Next base: position 2,693 of record JBFFDV010000205.1, read on the forward strand.
TTCGACCTTCTCTGCCTCAATCAGTACGGCTTGATATGCTGTGATACGCTTCTCTATCTCCAGTATCTCCTGCTTTGTATCGCCCAATTCCCTCTCTTGTGTCTCCAGTTCGACAAGGAGTTCCCTAAGCTGTTCTCTCTTTAGCTCCAGTTCCTTCATTGCCTCGCGCGACTCTCGTAGCTTCTTCTCCTCGGCCCGTAGCCTTTCACTTAGCTCGAGCGCTTTCTCTTCCGCTTCCTGTAGTTCCGATTCATACTCCGCTTTGTGGGCCAGCTCCTTCTCTATCTCGCTCAGGGCGGCCTCTATCTCTCTCAACCGAACCTCTCTATCCTTAGCTCGCTCCTTGGCTCTTTCCTCCAGTTTGTCATAGAGAGACAGGCCGAGTATCTCACCCAGTATGCGTTTGCGTTCGGCAGGGGGGTGGGTGGTGAACTCGTCCGCTCGACCCTGTATGAGAAAAGCGGAGTTTATGAAGGTTTCGTAGTCCATGCGTAATGTCTCGGTGATACGAGCCTGGGTTTGACGCATTGTATTGCCCGTTAGAGAACGAAAGCGACCGTTGTCGCGGATTTGAAACTCCAAGATTGTGCGCCCGCGGGTCCCGTTCTTCTGTCGCTGACGGATTATGCGATAATGGTTGTCGGCCAGGAGGAATTCGAACTCCACTTCCATATCCGTTTTGCCCAGGTGGATCAAATCGTCGTCCCGATGGGTTCGCGCCTTACCCCAAAGGGCCCAGGTCAGGGCATCTATTATGGCTGACTTGCCGTGGCCGTTATCGCCCGCCAGGCAAGCCAGGTGAATACCGCTAAAGTCCAGAGATGACACCTGTTCACCGTAGCACATGAAGTTGCGCATCTCCAGCTTGAGAGGAATCATGTTCGGCATCTCCCTTCCAATTTGGGCAGTATCAAGTCTTACATATTCATCATACCATAGCCAGAAGAAACCCTCAACCTTTTCTTGACTTGAAACGATGATTTGGTATAATTTGTGAGTGGAAGATGCGAAAAGGGCTCAACAGTGTGATCTCAGAGGCGGATTTCGAGGCGCGCCGGCGAAAAGCGGCAGAAATGATCTTAGAGAGCGAGATTGTAACCGCGTCGCTGGAGCATGATGAGGCCGATTGGTTGAGGACACGGATGCTTTGAGCGTCAATGAGATGGTGGAGGGGAAGGACTATTTGAGCCCCATGGAGATGGTGGACAGGTTGACCCATCTGGTATCACTAGCTATGGAAGGGTTGAGCAGCGAAGGCGATACACGACAAATGAGAGGAGATGAAAATGGCAAAGCTAGAGACTATAGAAGGCATCGGGCCCGTTTATGCTGAGAAGCTGAGAGAGGCGGGGACCGGTAGCGTGGAGGCCTTATTAGAGGCTGGCGCGACACCGGAAGGGCGACGCCGGTTGGAAGAAAAGACGGGGATTGGACATAAGCTTATCCTAGAATGGGTGAACCTGGCTGACCTGATGCGCATCAAGGGGATAGGAGAGGAATATTCGGACCTTCTGGAGGAGGCCGGAGTGGACACGGTTAAGGAGTTACGCAACCGAGTTCCAGCAAACCTCCACAAAGCGATTGTGGAGGTCAACGAGGCCAAAGAGCTGGTAAGAAGACTTCCGACCCTCGGGATGGTCGCCAACTGGATCGAGCAGGCCAAAACTCTGCCCCCCAGGGTTACCTATTAGGCTTTCAACTCCGTCGCCACATTCCATATTCGGATTCATCGGAAACCGGGAGCCGGTGAGGCACGATGGGAGATTTTTCCTTTGCCCCTGCAGTGCTAGTGAAAAAGATGGGATTTCGGTTAATCAGTTCTCACTCCAATATTCTAAAGAAGGGAGAGTAATTGCAGATGGAAGCTTACTGTGTGAAGGAAAGGGCCAAGCGGGAGATAAAGGATCCTGAGCGTGTGGTGCTGAAGAACGGACGGCCAGCGATCAAAGGGACCTGTCCCGTCTGCGGAGCGACGTTGATGAGGTTCCTCAAGAAGGGCGAGTGAACCGCGACTGAGGGGCAGGAGGCTTGCCTCCTGCCCCAGTCCTTTTAGGGGGGTCAGAAGCATACACTATCATAACCGATCCCGACATAGCGCAGGCTTGCCTGGCCGAATTTCAACGCATCTATGCACAAGCCAGTACGGCAGGGCAGTGATCCGAATCAAACGCTTTGTTCATCCTTCCACTTCTGAACCTGCTCACGCATTTC
>JBFFDV010000206.1:0-4897 GCA_041559215.1 Anaerolineae bacterium
GAGGAGCAACAGCAGGTGATTATCCTGAGGTTTGTTGAGGGGCTGAGCCACGCACAAGTGGGCGAGATCATGGGCAAGAGTGAAGAGGCATGTCGAGTGCTTCAACACCGGGGTTTGGCGGCTCTGAGTAGGCTCCTTAGCGAGGTGAGATAGAGGATGTCTGAAAGCATAGGGAAGATATTAGATCACTGTATTGAAGAGATGGAGAAGGGGCGCACAGCGGAGGAGTGCCTGGAAACATACCCTCAGTGGCGTGATGAACTGGCACCTCTCTTGCAGTTGGTAGGCCGTTTGCGCACGGCACCCAAGGTGCAGCCTTCAGCGTCCTTCCGCCGGAACGCGGCAATACGGATGAAAAACTTGATTGCAGCTGGGAATGTGGCTCCGGCAAAGTCTCCGGACTCCAGTCATGTCATAAGCACGGGATGGCGAGTCCTTCCAGGACTTCCCGGACTGGAGAAGAGACTTGCGATCCCTTTAGTGCTGATAGCGCTTTTGATGGCTTCGATCATAGCGGGTGGGGGGACGGCATACGCGTCTCAGGATGCACTACCTGGGGATCTTCTCTACGGGGTGAAGATGGTGGTAGAGGATACCCGTCTCTTGCTCAATACGGATGAGATCGGCGATGCCGAACTGCACCTGGAGTTCGCAACCGAGCGGCTGGAGGAGGCAGCCACATTGGTAGCCCAAGGCAAGGCTGACTTGGTTGAAAGCCTCATGGATCAATATGTGCAGGAGATGGAAGCAGCTCTCGCTCCCGTCGCTGATGGGGTTGATGAAGGGAATGAAGGGGAGGTGAGCCTGCAGGAGAGGCTTGAGCAGAGCGGTGGACGCAATTTGCAGGTTCTCGAACAGGTGTACCAGAAGGTGCCGGAGGCGGCCAAGCGAGGCATCGAGCGGGCTATGGAGGTCTCCCGGCGTTCTGAGCACACACCAGGCCCGCCCCCTCACGCACAAGAACAGGGCCCGCCCCCGCATGCACAAGGACAAGGACCGCCGCCTCATGCACAAGGGCATGGGCCTCCGGATCACGCGGGGCCGTCCGAGGATGGACAAGCTCTGGCCGGTGAGGATTGGGGAGCGATAGCGCGGTTGAAACAGCTAAGGCAGTATGTGAGGAGAGAACGAGCCGAGCATGCATGGCCGCCCGGTCACGCACAGGAACAAGGGCCGCCTGATCACGCGGGAGAGCAAGGGCCGCCTGATCACGCGGGAGAGCAAGGGCCGCCCGATCACGCACAAGGGCATGGACCGCCCGATCATGCACAAGACGGCGAACCGGGACCGCCCGAAGTCCCGCCGGGACAGATCGATAAGGACAAGCCCGAAGAGCCGCCAGGGCAGCTCGATAAGGACAAGAGCAAATCGAAGGAGTCTAAGCGATAGTCCGTGTCGCAAGTTGGGGCGCGTGACTTCCATAGTCCGATGTGGTCACTGGCGCCCCACCCGGTGTGCGACGACGGATTTCGACACCAAAGAGGATAACAAATAGTGATTGGAAAGAGGGGGGATGTCCCACTTGGCGAAGTTGGCCAAAGTCTGGTCGAGTTCGCGTTGGTCACTTTGTTCGTGATCTTGCCGGTCACCTTTGGCATCATCGACGGCGGCATCCTGCTGTACAAGTGGGTAGTTCTCAACAATGGAGCTCGGGAGGGAGCCCGGGCAGGCGCCATCTTTCACTCTGTGGGCCCCGGGGACTCACTCAGCACCGTGGATCAGGCTAGAGCGACGGTGATCCGGAATGCGGTAGATGCCATCATTGGACCCCTGGTTTACATAGAGTGGGCCCAGCAGCCTGCCGACTGGGTCAGCTACGACCCAGACCCCCCATGCATAGACACGAAATGCGACTTCTTGGATATCTACCGTAGTGGCGATCTAGTGCAGGTGACCCTCACTCATGAGCACACACCTTTCGTCGGCTTGGTGATTGGTGTGGACAAGATTGACCTCACCGCGACGGCCACGATGAGGATTGAGCCGGGTGGGCCGATCCCCACCCCGACACCGCCTTAAGGAGTGACATGATGGATGGTATTGGCAGGTGCAGGGCACCACAGATGCCCTGGAGAGAAGGAAGAGAGGGCGGGCAAGAAGGCCAGGCCATGGTAGAGACGGCGCTGATGATCACGGCGGTGCTGTTACTTCTGATGGGGATCATAGAGTTTGGTTTCCTTTTCTATGCCCACGTGCGGGTCGCCAATGCCGCTCGGGAGGGGGCAAGAGCCGGATCCCTGTTGATGATGCGCGGAGAGACTAATTGGTGTACTGTGGTCCGGAATGCGGTACAGGCCGAGGTGAGCGGGATACCAGGTACTCATACTGTGGATATCCAATTGGATGCGGGGCCCGTCAGCGAGTGCGGCGCTTGGCCGGCTACGAACGCTGGGGAGCCCATTACGGTCACCGTAACGCATGATTTCGACTTACCAGTCGTTAGCGCGCTGCCCATAATTAGAGATATCATATCTTCACCCTATCCCGTATCCAGGACGGTTGTGATGCGGTTTCAATGATGCGGATTCCAAGTGGGGGCAAGATGGAACTGAGGACGCTTAGGGAAGAGAAAGGCCAGGCTGCAGTTTTCGTAACGATTCTCCTCATGTTTGCCTTGATCGCCCTTACGGCGTTGGCTATCGACGGCGGTCACCTGTATGTGGTGAGGCGGGATCTTCAAAACATGGCTGATGCGGCCTGCCTGGCCGCGGGCACGGAGCTGGCCCGTGGTGGTGACGATACAACGGCTATTCAGGTAGCCAGAGAGTACGTAATCAGAAATGGGGGGGAGTTCTTCTCAGCTTGGAATAGCCCGAGTGACAACGTGGGTAGCGGCAGCGGTCTAACCTGGGGCATTGAGGTTACAGACGCGGACATCAGAGTGGCTCTTCAAACGGTGGTTGATACCTACTTCACCATGATATTCAACCGCACGGCGGCCGGAGTGGGTGCTGGAGCCCACTGTAACTCCCGCTGGGGTGGCGGGCTTCTGCCCATCGCCGTGCGCAGGTATGAATATGTAGAGGAGGATCCGACCCAGCAGCTCGATGTGATGGCCAACAGGAATTGCCAGCCACCGGATTGCTATTATGGGAACGATTTCGAAGAAGAGTATCTGCCCGGATACTACGGCCTCGCGGCGTTCCGTCCAATCACAAACTCCGAGTGGATACCTCAGCCTGGCACCCTCGGCATCTCGACCACTGGCAATATCGACTGCGACCTTCCACCACAGGATGGCGTCCTCGACGGGGTGTGCGTCCTGGGGGTTCACCCGGAGACCAATGACGGGACCGCCAAGTTTTCAGGCTTCGTAGGGCTTGACATCCGGAATATCACCGCAGGATGTCCTCCCGATGGCAACTGCGGAATCCAGTATTACAACGGGGCCACCGGCCAGGATGCTACGACCAAGGATCTCGCGAGTGAATGGTTTTGCAGTGGCGGTTATAGGGGATTGACCACGGGCTGGAGGCTCCCGGTGCTGGGGGATCAACTGGCGTTTCTCCCTGGCGTCTCTGCTCACTTTGGGCCCTCGCAGATGATGGACTGCGGCTGGAAAGTGGGAGATCAGTTCGTGGCCGTGATCTATAGCGGCTATGTTTGGGATGTTCCGGACTTGGAGGTGAGCATAGAGCCCAAAGTCAACGAAGTCTACTATACCGACCTTGGGGATACCCATACCGTTACTTATACGGTCACCTTGGAGAAGCCTCCGGAGTCCAAGGCTTGGGAGGGCGCTGCTAATTTTCAACTGGACGCGTTCTTGTTGGTCGCGGACGACCCATCAAACCCGATAACACCGACGATTGGCCTCCAGCCATCGGTGTGGTTCCCGGGGGATGAAGATGTGGTAACTGTCCCGCTGACCATTACGGTGACCGACTTCCTGAGTGACACCACATACCTCACCGCGGTAACGGTGCAGGCCCGGGACAGCACGTACACCAACCTTTCACGTTGGGCCTCAACCAACTTCATGTACGGAAACGTGACCAAAGATTTCACCTTCTACCCGGGCCAGCTGGAGTTCGTAATCGAGCAAGGTAACGTTCTCCACATTCCCATCACCACGAGGGGCTTTGGCTGGTCGGAGAACAAAGCAAAACTGGAAGGGGACCTTTGCGGCGCTTCTGCTGGTATTCCCTGGCCGTCCGTCTTCAGCACAAACCAAGCAGACTCGATCTCGATCCTGGATGGTCAAGACAGCAAGAACAAGACGTTTGACTTGGGAGTCAACGAGGGCGCCACGCCTGGACCGTACGATGTATGTCTGACGATCAGGAAGGGAAACGAGCCGGAGCACACGGTGCAGGTAAGGGTGAATGTCATTTCACCGCTCGCGGGTGGCACGCCTACAAGATTCGTCATGGTCGAGGGCTTCGCTCCTTTCGAGATCAGCTACATAGATGTCAATGATGTAGTAGCCTTCGCCGTCGGCCCCATCGAACCGGATCTTTCCAAAGTCACCGGGGGGACACGGGCGGCGCTCTTGCCGTGGTAGGCGTCCGTGCCTCAGTGGCCGGGTGGCTGATAGAGTATGTCGTCATGGAGTATCTGTACGCCCCCTAAAGCGGGGGCGTCATTTCATCCCTAGTAGAATAGGCAGTGGCTTGCCCAGAGACCGCCACTCGAGTCCATGATCGAGGGCGGCGTTGCGCAGCAAAAGCCCGGGGAGCACGAGGGGCCTGCCCTGAGCCTGCCGAAGGGTGTCCCCTCGTGTCCTTCATACCCCTGTATCTTGTGGTATGCGCCAAATTGCTGCGCGAGCCTATAGCTTGCTAATATTGTGGGGGGAGATTCGGGTGTATCCGACAATTGTAGGGATTTCGGGCTGGTACCTCTGCACAGCGAGAACGACGTCTGTCATTCTGAGCCGCAGCGTAGCGGAGGCGAA
>JBFFDV010000207.1:0-4891 GCA_041559215.1 Anaerolineae bacterium
CGCTTCTCAGGGCTGTCGCTGGAGTCATGCTGAGCAGGGTCTGGGGTGTATCGAAAGGCGTACTCCAGCGGATAGCGGGATTGCAAATAGCGTGGCAGCATCGGGGTGTGGAGCATTTTCAACCCCCACCCCTTGTGAGGAGGTCGAAAAGCACGCTTTGGTGCCACTGAAACCGAGAGATACCCAGAGGGTGTTCTGTCACTACCAAATTGTAATGTTTCAGGGTCGTAATTGGGTCTTATAATGGTCGTAATCAGGTCCGAATCGTACTATAGCGGGGTATCTATACAGTTCTGTGGATTTCGGTGCGATCTGTAGGCTCCCACCCTCTTCAGATCCCACAAGACAGCCTAGAAAGGAGATTATTCGCCGAGGCTCTAGGGCCTGAAAGCTGTAGAGACACGGCACGCCGTGTCCCTACGCCAACAAACTTTCGTACACCATGGCGCTTAAGCCATAGTCCGGCAATATGCATGAGTCCGCGTGGGCAGTCGGACGATTCTGCTCCCCTTTGGGGGCAACCATGCCTTCTCGAAGAGCTCAGTCCTCCGGCGCGGGAGGGATGAATCCCCCATCCATGAGAAGCTGAATCTCGCCTCGGGCTCGCTGGATTATCTCACTCGCCCGTCGGTACAACTCATCGCGGCTCAGGTCCAGGCGGGCTACTCCCTGTTCGATAGCCTTCATGCCGACGGCCACCGCCTCCCTGGGGAACACCTCCCATTCATCCATGGTGGGGATGAGATAATCCTCGTGGAGACCTCGATCCTGAGCGGTCCTAGCCAGCTCGTAGGCCGCCGCGATACACATCTCGTCGGTGATGGTTCTGGCTCTGACATCAAGAGTGCCGCGAAAGATGCCCGGGAAGCCGAGGGAGTTATTCACCTGGTTAGGAAAGTCGGAGCGTCCGGTGGCCACTATCCTGGCGCCGGCATCCTTGGCGTCCCAGGGCCAGATTTCTGGTATGGGATTAGCGCAGGCGAAGACGACGGCATCGTTAGCCATGTCCGCCACCCACTCCGGCCTGATGGTGTCTGGCCCAGGTGTCGAGAGGGCGATCAAGACATCGGCGCCTTTCATGGCCGCGGCGCTATCACCCTCGACGTTGTCCTTATTCGTCTTCTGGCACATCTCCCATTTCTCTTTGTACCTCTCCTTCAGTTCTGTCCTTCCTCGATGGAGAGTGCCCTTGCTGTCGCACATGATCATATTGCCCGGCGTGATCCCTGCAGCCATGAGCACCCGCGCGATGCAGATATTGGCTGCCCCGGCGCCAACCATGGCTATTCTAGCTTCTGACAGGGACTTTCCCACCAGCTCGAGAGCGTTTATCAATCCGGCCACGGTGACGGCTGCCGTACCCTGCTGATCGTCATGCCATACGGGAATCTGCATCTCCCTGCGCAGCGTATCCAAGATGTGGAAGCATTTGGGCTGCTCGATGTCCTCCAGATTTACCCCGCCGTAGGAGGGCTGTAATAGCTTGACGGTGGCGATGAATTCGTCTGCATCTTTGGTATCCAGGCAGATGGGGACGGCATCCACTCCTCCTAGATACTTGAAGAGCAGGGCCTTGCCTTCCATCACTGGCATGGCGGCCTCAGGGCCTATGTCTCCCAACCCCAGGACCCTGGTACCGTCGCTGACCACAGCTATGGTATTCCATTTGTTGGTGTGCTCGTAGACCAACTCCTTGTCCTCGGCGATGGCACGGCAGGGCGCTGCCACGCCGGGAGTGTACCAAATGGCAAAGTCATCGATGTCGCGTATCACACATTTTGCCACGACCTCAATCTTCCCCTTGTAGAAGGGATGTAGCCTCATGGCATCCTCTGAGGGTTTCTTTGCCTTGGCCAATAACTCTTCTCTGGTAAGCATGTACTACCTCCGTTGTTCGCTACTACAGAGTCCTCCTAGAAGATTCTAGGAATAGGCTTTGTCCTTCAACAACTCCATGACCGAGGGGAAATCCGTGATGTGAGTGTGGGGAAAGAAAAGGGCCGACATCCACTCATCGTGGAAGGAGCTGTCGGCGCTAAGTTCCAGATAGGTCATCCGCTGAGCTACCTCTCTTATTCGCTGCCGGTTCTCGCGGCTCAATAGGGCCAGGAATGCGCCCTGGATCGAAGTATTACCCAGGAACTTGAATTTCTCGCGGGGCATGTCGGGCAGCAAGCCTATCTGGACAGCTTGCTCCACGTTCAGATACTGGCCGAAAGCGCCAGCGATGAGAATCTGTTGCACGGTGCTCAGATCCATACCCACGCTACGTGCCAGGACGGCGAAACCGGCATAGACCGCCGCCTTGGCCCGCAGTAGGTTATTTATGTCCACTTTGTTGATCACGATATCCTGTCCAGTAGCCGTCTCCTGGGACCAGGCCACCACATATTCAGGTCCGTGCTCTCCACCCCGCACCCGAGGGGTGTCCAGCTCAAGATTTATGTTGCCGGCCTTGTCCATGACACCGGTAATGAACATCTCGGCCAGCAGCGAGATCAGGCCCGAACCACATATCCCGCGCGGCTGCTCATCCCCGATGACCTTATAGGTGGATTCCAAGGTTTCATTGTCTATCCACACTTCCTCTATGGCTCCGGCCGTGGCCCGCATACCGTCTTGCACTCCTGCCCCTTCGAACGCGGGACCTGCGGAGCAGGCGCAGGAAATAAGCCAGTCACAGTCACCGAGGACTATCTCCCCGTTGGTGCCAATATCCATGAACAAGCTCAGTTCCTTGGCGTCGCAAATACCCGAACTGAAAACGCCCGATGTGATATCGGCCCCCACATAACTGCCAACCCCTGGCAAGCAGTCGACATTAGCCTGCGGGTTGATGTCAAGGCCGAGTTCCACAGCCTTGACGGGCTGAGGTTGGTTGGTGGTAGTGATGTAGGGCTCGAGGCGGATGGATTCGGGGGGCAGACCTAGGAAGAGATGGATCATGGTGCTGTTGCCGGCTACGGTCATCTTATATATCTCGGTGGTGGCTATCTTATGTCGTTCGGCCACCCTGCCCAATAGTCTATTGATAGTGCCCACCACTAGCCCCTGGAGTTCCTGCAAGCCGTCTGCCTTGCTGGCATAGATGATACGCGAGATTATGTCTTCGCCACGAGCTATCTGGCCGCTATAGTCAGAAGCCGTGTCTACCACCTCTCCGCTCAGTAGATCGACGAGGTACACCACGTTGCTGGTGGTGCCGATGTCCACAGCCACCCCCCAGGAGGACGCCGTTTGGTCACCCGGGAGCAGATCAACGAGACGGGGCGGGCCATCAGGTGTGGCCCAGGTGTCCATCTCCAGCACGGCTGTGACTTGCCAATCAGCCTGGCGCAACACTCCGGCCATCTTTTGTAGTACCGGCAAGCCAAGGCTTAAGTTCTGTAGGTCTATTCCATGCTGCTGCTGTAGAGCACGCTTGAGACGGGCGACGTCGTCGGTATTGTCGTCCAGGCTGGGGGGTTCAATGGTCACGAAGTACTTCTGGAGCGTTTGATCGCGTGTCCAATCGTAGCCGAAGGGTACAGTGATCTTTGCCACCCTCTGCGCTGTCGGCAGTCGGCGCTCTATCTTCTCCTGAGGGGGCACTGTGATGACGACATCGCTCTTGATGACGGTCTGACAGGCCAGGGCATACCCTTCCTCCAGCGCCTCCTCGGACAAGCGGGCTGTGGAACGTCGTTGGACATCCCCTTCTTCGACCAACACGGCGCAGCGACCACAACGCCCCTGGCCGCCACAAGGGATATTCAGTTCAATCCCGGCCTCACTGGCCGCTTCGGTGATGAGCGTTCCCTCATGAACCTCGACCTTTGTACCATCAGGTTCGAAAGTTACAGTGTAAATGGGCAGACACCCCCTTCTAAGAGATCCTCAAAGTCTGGCAGAACCTGTCTTTGTGCTGCTTGGCAAGTATAACATCGTTTCCAGGGAGTGTCAATCACTAGCGGCACTTTAGGCTTGCGCAGCGCCTGCGCTTTTCCCTTTTCACAGGCTTTGTGATATAATATAGTGTTGGGGTAGGAAACATCGCGAGGTCGCAACAGTGCTTTCTGGAGCGGCGGGATTCACAACCGTTGACCATCTTCATGTCAAGAAGGGCGTGATTTCCCATAATGTCTTGATTCAGAAGAAGGAGCTGATCCCGCTTACCAATGGAGGATCGAGGCCACGATTCAATGCCTGAAAGCTACCTTTCGGGCATTTTTTCTTGTCAGGTATAATGGCAACAGGCTATACATGTGGAATCACGGGACCTTCTAGGGCAAGGACATTGCTAGCAGTTCCCCTCCCTCGATGGGAGGGGCTAGGAGAGGGTGATTTGAGCGATTCTGCCTCATTCACCCCCACCTTAATCCTCCCCCCATCAACGGGGAGGAAACTTACCTTCAAGTGCCTTCATAGCTAGTCCCCGAATTCTACGTTTTTCCGGTAACAGGAGCATCAGAGCGTGTTAAAGTTGGTGACAAGGTTCGCGGGCGACCCGAATGAGAAGGAACTGAATCGCCTGCAACCACTGGTAGATAAGGTCGGGGAGCTGGAGTCCAGCTTCAAGGACCTCGCGGACCGACAACTGCGAGACAAGACCGCGGAGTTCATCTACCGGCTCCATGCCGGAGAGTCGCTGGACGACATTCTGCCTGAGGCGTTTGCCGTTGTGCGCGAGGCCGCCAGACGCACTCTGGACATGAGACATTTCGATGTTCAGATTGTCGGGGGCCTGTTTTTGCATCAGGGCAAGATAGCGGAGATGAAAACCGGCGAGGGCAAGACCCTGGTAGCCACTCTCCCTTTATATTTGAATGCCATCAGTGGCCAGGGTTGCCATCTGGTCACGGTCAACGATTACTTAGCCAGGCGCGACGCCTACTGGATGGCCCCTATTTAC
>JBFFDV010000208.1:0-4856 GCA_041559215.1 Anaerolineae bacterium
CTTCTATAGAAGGAGATACTCAAGTTAGCTCTATTGTGGTGAAGAATGGTCTAACTGGCGAGGAAGAAGAGATCGAGGTTTCCGGAGTCTTCATATATGTGGGCTGGCTACCCAACTCCAAATTCCTGGAAGGCGTTGTCGAACTAGATGACTCGGGGTACATCGTTACTAATGAGCAGATGGAAACTTCCGTGCCTGGGATATACGCAGTAGGCGACATCCGTCGCAAGAAGGTGCGCCAGATAAGTGTGGCCTCTGGAGAAGCCACCATTGCAGCCATGTCAGCCAGGGATTACATAGCAAAACTGAGATGAAGGGAGTCTGACCGGCGGCTCCGTTGCGCCAGTTTTGAGACTCATGCTGCGCATTCCCGCTGCCAGGCCGTCCTAGGGAGCCTCAGAGCCTGGCTTGCGCAGCGATTGGGTGCAAGCCGCAATATGTGAGGGGATGAAGGATGAGGGGATGCCCTTCGATCCTTCGGCTACGCGCCCTTCGACTGCGTCCATTCGTTGCACTCCCTTCGACTAGGCTCAGGGCAGGCAGGGCAGGCCCCTCGCGCTCCCCGGGCTCTTGCTACACAATGCCAATTCTGAACTCGACAGTTTTGAACTCTCGTGTTATAATTGTGCATAACTTGCTGGTGGGTTCCTGAAGGGGAGGGAGTAAGATGTTAACCTGCTTCTACCTAGCTCTGATAATCATCGCTGGCGGCTACATCGCTTTCTCCTTCATCGTCGGTGAGCTTATTGATTTTGGCGAACATGCTGGCCTGGATAGCCTGGGCCATGCCATCGAAGGCGTATTCGGCGGAGCTGAAGCGGCCGATGCCGATATCGGGGAAATCGGATTAGAGCACGAAATCGAGGGTGTTGAGGCCAGTCCCTTTTCCCTCAGAACAGTCGCTATGTTCGTCGTCGGATTTGGAGCCGGCGGGCTGATCGGCCAGGGCTTGGGTATACCTGATCCTCTAAGTCTGGTTCCTGCCATGGGCCTGGGGCTGGCGACCGCAATCCCGATGTGGCTCTTCCTCCGCTTCCTCTATGGCGAACAGGCGTCAACTTCGATCCAAGCCACTGATTATCTTGGCCTAGTAGGTCGAGTCACAGTCTCCATCCCTAAGGGAAGGCTGGGACAGGTTGCCCTGATCGTACGAGGGCAAAGGATGAATGTCCCGGCTCGCTCCGAGGACGGCTCTCCTATTCGCGCTCAAGCGCAAGTGGAAGTACTCTCCATGGAAGGAGGGATGGTTATTGTCAAGGAGTTGTAAGATAGCATGAGAACAAGAGGGAGGTTACTGATATGGGGATCATTGAAACTATACTAGGGTTCATAGGCGGTGGGTCTTTCCTGATCGCTTTTGCCCTGCTCATCGTCGTCATCGTCTTCATCATGGGCGTTGCCAGGGTGTTAAGGTTCATCAGAACGGTGCCACCCAACAAGGCTCTTCTGGTCTACGGTGTCCGCACCCGAACCAAAGTCACAGTCATACGGAGGATAAGGAGACTGAAAGCCGCCATCGGCGAGCCGCCTAAACACCCCCCAGAACTGCCAGAGATGAACGAACAGGAGTGGGAATTCGAGACAACAAGTGAGGAAATCACGGTCAACTACAGGATAGTCAAGGGCGGGATGACCATCGTTCTGCCGTTTGTCCACCAGGTGAAGGAACTTGATTTGAGCCTGATCACTCTAGATGTTGCAGTGCACAATGTCCTCAGTAGCAACGCCGTGCCCATCACTGTGGATGGCATCGCCCAGATCAAGATCGGCAGCGACGACACCTCCATTGCCACTGCTGCCGAGCAACTTCTCGACAAAACGCCGGAAGATATCAAATACGTAGCTGTCCAAACTCTTCAGGGCCACCTGCGGGCGATTATCGGTCTCATGACCGTCGAGGAGGTCTACAAGGACCGGGAGGCTTTCGCGCAGAGAGTCCTCGAGGTGGCGGTTGATGATCTGGCGGGCATGGGCCTGCAGATCGTCTCCTTCACCATCAAAGAGATAAGCGATGAGAAGGGCTATCTGGAAGCGCTGGGTAGGCCAGAGATTGCGGCCAAGATTCGAGACGCCCGCAGGGCTGAAGCTACGGCTGAACAGCAAGCCACCGAGAAGGAGCAAGAGGCGGAGAAGGAGAAAGCTAGATACACCAAAGAGGCCGATGTGGCCAAGGCCAAGTACAACGCCGAGGTCGCTCGAGAGCAAGCCGTCGCTGAGAGGTCCAAAGATATTTCTCTGGCCGAACAGGACAAGACGCTCGAGGAGAGGAAGACTGGAGCTGCCCAGGCAGCGGCCGAGCGCCGAGACAGAGAGCTTGATGCCGAGGAGCGTCGCCCAGCCGATGCTTCCCTCTATCAAGCAGAGCAGGACGCCTCCGCAATCAAGGCCAAAGGTTTCGCTCAGGCTGACGTCAACCGAAAGCAAGGCGAAGCTGAGGCTGCGGCTGACAGGGCCAGGGGTCTCGCTGGGGCCGACGTGACCAAGGCCCAACTCTTGGCTGAGGCCGAGGGTAGGCGAGAACTGGCCGAGGCTCTGAATGCCTATAAGGCTGGCGCCTTGCGGCTAGTTTTGGGCCAAACATTGCTTGAGCGTGTCCCTGAGGTGGCTAGCGCCTTCGGCGAGGCCTTCGCCAACATCGAGCAGATCCGTCTCATCGAGATTGGCGGCGGGGCCGGTGCCCCTGGCGAGGGGATGCAGGGGGCTGTCGAGAGATTCCTAGACACGCTTCCCACAACCCTCTTCAAATTCCTGCAAGGGGTGGCCGCCCTGCTTGGTGGACCGATTGATGACCTGGTAGCTGCCTGGCTCGTCGAGGAGGCGGAGAAGCGCGGCGTCGAGGTAGCTCCCGAGCAACAAGAAGCCATAAGAGAGATGGTTGCGTCCAAGATGGCTGAGGTAGAAGCAGAGGCGGAAGAAGTCGAGACCCCAGCCCCGCCGGAGACTGAGCCACAAGTGGAAGCCGAAGAGGCGGAGGTCCCAGCTCCGCTAGAGGCTGAAGCAGAAGTAGAAGCTAAAGAAACTGAGGCCCCAGCTCCGCCAGAGACTGAGGAGGAACAGGTCTGACCGTAGCCCGCTGACAACTTGTCTGAGACAAACTTGGCATCTAAGACACCGAATATCATCAAGGAGGAGAATCGGTGAAGAGAGCGCTCTTGGTGCTTCTGGTATCAATCCTGTTTGTAGCGACTTCTTGCGTTCCCCATTGACTTCGCCCTGCGCCGCCAGTTGGCGAGACTGAGACGCAAGTCCCCGCACAATCCCCCACACCTGCACCGACAGACACAGCCACGCCGCGCCCTCTAAGCCCGACGCCAGAATGCACGGTGGTCCTGGATGAGGACACTTTGAATCGCCTGAGGCTCTCGATGGAGCAAACCGTTGAGATGCAGCCTGGTGAGACCCGTGCCTTTTCCCTCGGCGTGGTCGAATGCTGCTACGTCTTTGAGCCAGTGGAGACCTGCGCCACCTGGTCGGTGGATCCAACCGAAGGGGCCAGCATCGAGCCACAAACCGGTGTGTTTACGGTCGACGCTGCCACGCCAAGCGGAAGCGTATTTACGGTCAGCGCCGACGTGGAAAACGGGCGGCGGATGATCTCCACCGAGGTCTATGTGTTCACCCCGGAGCAAAACCCCCTCGTCGGCTTCTGGAGGGAGGAGGCTCAGTTTGCATGCGGCACCGGTGAAGAAGTCCTTCCTGAGGAGCGCATCGGCGAGCTCCGTTTTCAGGCCGACGGTACGTTTTCCGTGACCTGGATACCCTTCGAGGTATATAAGGATTACTGGGGAACATACGCATACGACTTGGCGCAGAGCACGCTTGACCTCGCTATCACCGGGGGAAACTACACTCCACAGGTCGTGGATGGCAGCGGCTCATTCTCGTTTGACCAGCAAGGGCGTTTGATCCTTAATGAGATGTGGCTAGGTAGCCCGCATGGAGGAACCGGCGCTGCGAACTGCGGCCATCGCTTCGCGCACTGATGGCACCACGTTGCACAGTGTCCGCCTACAGCCAGCCTCTTTGCCACAGGCGTCGTAGGTACCCGAGACAGGTCCAAGCCTTCTATTGTTCTCGCAACGAGCCACAGAGGGGTTGGCTGTCCTAGCCCTGCTTGCCCTGCATCCCGCCCTGTGCTAAACTACCCCATGATGCCAAAGGAGAAGTAGGAACGCAGCTATGTCCCTAGACGAAAAGAAATTGGAGTTGAGAACCCGGGCAGTCGGCCCTTGGGAGACGAACAGTTATGTCTTGCTTTGCCCCACCACCCGTCAAAGCATACTCATAGACCCCGCCGGTGAGCCTGAAACGCTGCTGGAGATGCTAGAGGATAGCGACCCCATCGCCATCCTCATCACCCACAGCCACCTCGATCACATTGGGGCGCTGGAAGCGATGCGAGCCAGGTTGAAGATCCCAGTGATGGCTCACCCTGCAGCTAGATCTTTGCACGCCGACCGCTGGCTTAGCGACGGTGACCATGTAAGTGTGGGCGAGCACGCCTTGAGAGTGTACCACACTCCCGGGCACATCGACGAAATGATCTGCTTCGCCATTGTGGACGATCCACGGATCATCGTGGGCGACGCCATTTTTGAAGGCGGCCCTGGGCACACCTCGTCCCCCCAAGCCTTTCAAACCACGCTACAAACCCTGCGCGACATCATCCTACCCTGGCCCGACGAGACAGTGTGCTATCCCGGTCACGGCATCTCTTTCCGCCTGGGCGACCGGCGGGCCGACATCGAAGCTTTCCTCAGCAAAGATCATGGAAGCTTCTTTGGCGATGCCACGTGGGATATGTAGCCACGTTCATATGATTGGAGAGGCTCTATCGCACTTTAGGGCGGTTGACA
>JBFFDV010000209.1:0-4816 GCA_041559215.1 Anaerolineae bacterium
CATTGAATGGGCTATCATTGGCCTGACTATCGGATTTGTATTCGTGGCTGAGCTGTTTAACACCGTCATCGAAGCAGTCACTGACCTGGCAACCGAGGAATATCACCCTCTGGCCAAGCGGGCCAAAGATGTGGCCGCAGGTGCCGTCCTGACAGCAGCCTTGACCGCTGTTGCTGTGGGTCTGCTAATCTTGGGGCCTCCACTGCTCGCACGCCTAGGATGGAAACAGTGACAGGATGCCACTACGATGTGATTGTTGTCGGCGGCGGTCCAGCAGGGGGGACAGCGGCATGCGAACTGGCCCGTAAAGGTGTGCGGGTGTTGGTGTTGGAGAAAGAGCGCCTGCCCCGATACAAGTGCTGCGCCGGCGGATTTCCACGTAAGGCAGCTCAGTTGCTGGATTTAGATCTAAGCTCCGCCTACGAGATGGAGGTAACCAAAGGAAGATGTACCTACAGAGGCGGTTCCCCGGTCTTGATGGATTTCGGAACAGCCGTTGGCTGGACCGTGATGCGAGACAAGCTCGACCACTTAATTCTCAAAGGAGCCGAGAAGGCCGGTGCTCAGATCATGGACTGCCAAAGGGTCAGAGAAGTTGAGATGCGCTCGAACAGGGCCTTCGTAAGGACTGCGGAACGAGAGTACTCTGCCTCCATAGTGGCAGGAGCCGATGGAGCCAATGGAGTTGTGGCCCGCTCCGTAGGTTTGATGAAGAAACAGAGGCTTGCGGTGGCGGTAGAGAGCGAAATCCGGGTCGAGGAGCACGAACTAGAGTCCGAGCGAGGATGTGTTCACTTCGATTTTGGCTCCGTACCCTGGGGCTACGGCTGGATCTTCCCAAAAAGGGACCACCTTTCTGTAGGGGTGGGCGCTTTCCGGCCAAAGGCGAGGAGCTTGAAAGCCTGTCTGTTCAACTTCCTGTGGAAACTCGGCCTCCAATTAGATCCCGACGAAGTAGAAGTAAAAGGACATTTTGTTCCCTTGGGAGGAATCGACAGGGTTCTACATAGGGAGAAGGTGTTACTACTGGGAGATGCCGCCGGTCTGGCAGAACCGATGACAGGTGAAGGGATATACTATGCCATCAGGAGCGCCAAACTGGCTGCAACGACTATCTATGAGGCGCTGAAGGATAATTTCGTAGATCTTTCCCCTTACACTCGACAGATAAACGCTCAAATAACCAGAGACTTAAAATATGCCCACCTTCTGGCTAAGCTACTTCACTATGTACCCCGACTTTGTTTCCATTACTTTGCCAAAAGCCCTTTGGTTCGCTGGGCAATCGCAGATGCCCTATGTGGTGATTCGACCTTCGAGAAACTGTTCTACCAACTTCTGAAGAACAGCCCCAGGATTATGCTAGCCGGCCTGCGGAAGTGAGGCATAACTGGTAGGATCTTTGCCCCTGCAGCGGCGGCCCAAGAGACTAGATGGACTAATCGGAGGCAGCACGCTCGGGCCTACACATCAGGCGCGCACTCAAGAGATACACGAGAACGCCGAGGACAGGAAGTAGAGCGCCCACAACTGCCCCCAGAATGAAGGTCCGACGATGATTCTCCGAGAGTACAGTGACCCTCCATGCCAGCCTTTGGCGCACCACTGCAGACAACTGCTCGCCCAACCACTCTCGGAAGCCAAGTCGAGGTTCCACGGGAACCAAGACTCTGTCGATGTCCTCAGCTAAGCTTATCAGGAACTCCGCAGTCTCCGGATCTATGGAAAAACGACCCAGGTAGTCTTCCTCAAACTCTCCGCTCATTCGGTCCGTACCTAACCTATCCCCTGGCTAGTAGATCGCAAGCGATCCTGGGAAGAATCACGCCTCATAGAAGCACACCCCTATGGTGCCAGGCCCGAAATGGACCGTCAGCGAAGCGCACAGGTCATGCAGATACGTCTCCCGACAGGTGAACCTGTCCTCCGCCCTGGACAACATCTCCTGGCCTACTTCAGGGGCTCTGGCATGCACCACTCCCAGGTTTATGGGTGTTGCGGTCCCAACTCTCTCCTCCATGATATCCAGCACACGGTTCAAAGATTTCCTCCGTGATCTAACCTTTTCCACGACGTCCAGAAGTCCATCCTGAAGATCAACAATTGGCTTGAGGTTTAGGACCGATGCCAGGGCCGCCGCTAGACCTCCCACCCGGCCACTCTTACGCGAATATTCCAAGTTTTCCAGCGTGAGCAGCACGTTTGCGCGAGACCTGATCTCGTCCAGGCGAGCGATTATGTCCTCGGGGCTCCTTCCCTCACGAGCCATACGCGATGCCTCCACGCAGGCCAAACCCAGAACAGCAGAACCAGCCAGACTATCATGAGGATAGACCTTCACCTCATCGGCCACTTCCTGACTGGCCATGACCGCCGACTGGTAGGTGCCGCTGAGCTTGCCGGTCACATGTGTGGAGATGATGGCATCAGCGCCCTCCCCAGCCAGCCGCCGGTAGACCTCCGCGAACTCTCCAACCGAGGGCTGCGATGTGGTAGGGATAATACCCAGCTCATCAATTCTTCGGTAGAAGAGATCCCAATCCATATTGACCCCCTCTTTGTAGGACTCCGTCCCAAAGTGGATATTGATGGGCACGATCGTGATGTCGTATTCCTCCACCATCGCCGACGGCAGATCGCATGTTGTATCTGTCACTATCTTTATCATGTTCTCTCCTCTCTAGTTTCACACTTGTCGGGTATGTCTACCCTGGTGCTAGAACCCTCTCCTCTGTAAATCCCTCTTCAGGGCTAGCAGAGTGCGATGGTAAAGAGCCTTTATGGCGCCCTCGCTGCGCCCCATCACTCTGCCTATCTCCCTATTGCTCAAACCTGTTGCATATTTGAGAATCAACAGCTCTTGCCTATCGGGCGCGAGCCTAGAAATAGCTTCTCGGAGGACTTCCACTCGCTCCTTGGTCTCAACAAGATCTTCGGCAGCCTCCCTTTCTTCCTCAGCAAGTACGAGGCTGTCAAGACGAATGGCCTTACGCCGCTGTCGGTCCCGATGCCAGTTGGCCACCAAGTTATGTGCGATACGATAGAGCCAGGCCGAGAAGGGTAGACCCCTGTACCGATATCTGTTCAGGTTGGCCAGAGCCTTGTAAAAGGTTCTAGCTGTGAGATCCTCTGCATCGTACCGGTTGCCAGTACGATAGAAGATATATTGGTATATCTGATCAACATATCTTTCGTACAAGACGCCGAAGGCCTCTGGGTCCTGCTTGGCCCTCTCCACTAGCTTCTCTTCAGGGTCCTCCAAGATGCAACTCCATCCTGCCTTCGAGCGCCCAAAAAGTAGAACACTCTCAGGCCTTGACAGTTACGCCAATCGCTTTGCTAAATAGCCATCATCTGTTCACGATGATGGGAGGGAGCAGTACGCGATCACGCTGTGATGGATCAGCTCCCACGATAGGTAACCGCTGTAGATCAGGATATGAATAAAGTCCCACTTCCAAGGTATAGGTCCCAGCCGCAAGGTTCTGCGGCAAAGACAAAAGGTACTCGTCTCGCAAAGGTTCTCCGACCTGCCAAGCGCTCAGACGAAAATACTCGTTGAGAGGGACCTTGTCGTGACCAGCCAAAACCCGATTTCGATCATCCAATAGGTGCACAAAGGCATGATAGTCCTCCCCTAGCCGGGTCAAGGCCTGCCACTGCAGCGCTAGATGAATGTCGTCCCCCGGTCTAAAATCCCAGCGGTCGATCTCGAAGCCCAACAATTCTACTTTGTTGTCAAAGTTTGCTGTCAAGGGCTCATATTTGAGGGGGACAAAGGTGAAGGTCCCCGACTCGTCACGTGGATGGAAGACTAGAACCCTTACCCCTGTACGTCCTGGAAATGTCTCTGCCTGAACGACATGCCCGTAGGTCCACAGATGAGCCACAATAAGGTTCTGGGGATCGGTTATTTGATTGCCAGATAACACCAGCCATATCCGTCCTCCCACGCGCCCCGCCAACAAGGAGTTCAACCCTTCCACTACCTGCCCCTCATCCAACCATTCCCCAAAAGAGGGGAGGTCTATCCAAGGTAGATGACCCTCGTAATAGGGCAAGAAGGCCGTGAAGATCCCTCCTCCACTCATCACCATCGCATCGTTCTCGCCCTCACGATTGGCGACGAACCGAGCTGCGGCGCGAAAGTCATCCCGAGTATATTGGGGGGAGTGAAAGTAGTTCTGTAGGGCTTGGCCCCAATAATAACCTATCAACCCCATCGAGCATAGCAGCAGGAGCAACCCGCCCACTCTAAGGAAACGCCGTGGTGCAGTGAACGTCGCCCAAAGCCTATCGAGGCCCTGAGCCACTAGCAGATAGGCGCCCGGAACAGCGATCGCCAGATAACGAGCAACATACAGCTCCCGCCACCTAGACAGGGCCAGCATTCCCAATACGGGAATCAGGAAGTATAGCGCAATTAGCAGGCCATTCCACTTGGGACGAAACAGGACCAGACCTACGATCGCCGTGAGCGCGAGAAACCCCATAACCGGTAAGGCCTGTTCAAAAGGGAGGTTCCCACCCGCTGAGAGATTGTACCACAGATCCGCCACCACTTGCAGGGGGGACAGAGGACTGCGCCAAAAACCATATCTATCCGCCGTAGACGCCCGGGCAAACCCAATCAGAGGCACACATAACGCCAACGCAGACAGTTGACCAGCCGCTCCCGCGAGGAGCAGCTTCCACCATCGCCTTCTGACCGCCTCATGTAACAGCACTATGGCGCCCCATGGGAGCAGGAAGACGCTGAAGTAGTGGGTATAGAGAGCCAGGATGGTAACGCCCGTGTAAGCAAGCCATCTCCCTA
>JBFFDV010000210.1:0-4811 GCA_041559215.1 Anaerolineae bacterium
GCAGGACTGGATACCATCTCGGTAGGCTCTGTCATCGCTTTCGCCACAGAGTGCTATGAGAACGGGATCATCACCAACGGCGATACCGAGGGTATAGAACTCCGATGGGGGAACGCCGAGGCTATGGTGAGCATGGTGGAGAAGATGGCCAGAAGAGAAGGATTCGGCGATGTTCTGGCTGATGGAGTGAAGGTAGCGGCGAGCAGGATTGGCAAAGGTGCGGAGGAGTACGCCATTCACTGTGCAGGACAGGAGCCCGGGATGCACGATCCCAAACATTGGCCCGGCCTGGGGCTGAGTTACCAACTGGATGCCACTCCGGGCCGCCATGGTCAGGTTGGTCACTGGATGGAGGGCTTCCCGGACTGGTGGAAAGAGAGCCTTGGGGTCGAAGGGCTGCCGGCTGGGCCGAATAGACACGACTACGCTGGCAAGGGAGAAGCCTTCAAGAGAGCCGCGTGCGCGTTCCATTTTATACACGTCTCTGGTCTTTGCAGATTTCCATGGTACCACATGGACCCGGCCTCCATGTGGGAGTTTGTGTCTGCTGTGACAGGTTGGCATATTGATCGAGAGGAGGCTTACAGGATAGGGGAGAGGGTAGCCAATATCCGTCAGGCCTTCAACGTCAGAGAAGGGTTCAATGCCTTAGCGCACCCCCTTCACCCTAGGCTCGTTGGGCAACCTCCTTTTGGGGAGGGACCGACGAAGGGGATCACTCTGAACACGGATACCCTGTTCCAGGACTTTCTGAAAGCCATGGAGTGGGACCTAGTCAGCGCCAAACCTAGCGCAAAGAAACTGATAGAGCTAGGCCTCGATGATGTGGCTAAGGATATGTGGTAGGGGACCTGGGTAGGCTAGTTGACATAACCTGGCTCGATCACCAACCTCTCTTCAGTAACGTCTGGTTCGCAGCCAGTAAGCAGTACGAGTCAAGAGCCAGCGAGCCCCCCCTGCCTTTCTTGAGGAGCAGCAGGTGTGGCTGTCTTGGCTATTCCCCGGATCCGGTATCTACTTCTGCTTTTCCTGAACCACCCACCAGGCCTCGTAGATCACCTTGAGGGCGGCAAAGGCAGTGATGTCCGCCTGATCTAGGGGTGGAGCCACCTCGACCACATCCAAAGCCTCGATAGGAAGCCTCTGGAAGACCACCCGCACCAGTTCCAGCAGATCTCGCGTGGTGAGGCCGCCTCCTTCCGGTGTGCCGGTACCAGGGGCATAGGCTGGGTCCAGGCCATCAATGTCCAAGGTAAAATACACGGCTTGCACATCCTCCAGCCTCTCCACCACTTCCTCAGCGATCGCCTCTATCCCCCGTTGGTAGCACTGCCGGGCGGTGTAGTAGGGAATCTCCGGGTGCGCCTTCAGGAAATCCCACTCCTCCTGGCATAAGGAGCGCAGCCCGACGAAAACCAGGTGCTGGGGATCCAAGCCGGACAACTCCAGGGCCCGCCGTTCCGTGCAAGCGTGGGACCAGTGGTGCCCCTCGTAGACATCAAAAAGGTCAGGATGGGAGTCGAAGTGGAGGACACCGAAGGGCCCGTCCACAAACCGATCGAAGGCTCTCATCAGTGGAATGGTCACCGAATGGTCGCCACCTAGGAATAGGGCCTGGGGATGCTGGAGAGCCTCCGTCGCACGCTCCTCGACATCGTGAAAGTAACGAGGCCACTCCAGGTCAGGAGGCACATCGCCGTAGTCTCGCACCCGAAGCCTCAGGGGCTGCCCCTCCTCAGCACAAGGGGCCAGGTGAGGGGTCAGTTCCCGAAGCTTAGCCGGTGCGAAGGCCGTCCCGCGCCGAAAGCTCACTGCTCCGTCGAAGGGCACCCCCAGTACCCCCACTTCGGCGGCAGGGTCATCACTGCTCAATCCGCTCCAAAGGTCCCGATGGACTGGAGAATGGGAATCAATCACCGTCAACGTTCGTCACTTTCTCCATACCGTAGGTCGTATCGCTAGGGACCCACTTAGCCTACTATGTGGTGCTCCTCTACTCGCTCGTGGATCTCGATGCCCCGCTTGCGCAGCTCGCCAAAAAAGATGTCTGGATCAAGGACCGTCTCTGGGGGCACGACACCTCTCACTTTGACGTCGCCCTGTGCGATCATCTGCGCGCCAATGCTCAACGGGATGGCGATGTTTTTGTAGTAGGCCGCTGGCCCACCCCATTCCTCCTGAGGTGGGTGGCGGTTCCAGAGCGTGACCCTGACGTCGCGTCCATCCCTCTTGCCAAAGACATCCACCACCAGGCCATAGGCCCACAGCGGGTTTTCCTTGCTCTCCGGCAGTTGGATGAGCAGTTCCTGCATCAGCTCCAATGGCGTGGTCTGCACATCTTTGACGGTGAGAGACTCCTCGCTGTAGAGGCCTGACTCAAGCATAGCCTTCATAAGTCGCATGACGTGCGGTGCGAAGCAGCCATGCACCGAGACGGCCTTTGCCCCCAAACTCTTCGGCATGGTGCGCGTCTCCGGATGCGGTATGTAGCATACTTCCTGCTCGCCGATGGGCCCAGGGAAGTCCACCGTCTTGAGACCTTCGAAGGGACCAACCCAGTGGAACTCGCCGTCTTTATAGTACAGCCGCGACTCTTCCTCTGGGTGGAATTCCCAAATAGTCGTGATAAGCAAACCAGGGGCCGGGGCGAGGCAGCGGAAGGCAGCAAAGTTGATCTGGATCTCATCCACCTCCTCCACTTGCTCGGCGCCCCGCCGGGCCATGACGTTGGTGATACCAGGAGTGGCACCCACGCCAGGGATGAAGACAAGATTCTTCTCCTTAGCGGCCGCATCGTAGTCCCACTGGGTCTCCTCGGTGGAGACGTCGAGGCCGTTGACGCCAGCCTCAATGCAAGCTTTAGTGACTGCCAAGTCGTACTTCCACGGTAGGCCGTTCAGGACTACGTCAAACTCCTTGAAGATCTTGACCAGCCCGTCATAGTTCTCGGCGTCCACTTGGAGAACCTGCACGCGCGGGTCGCCGATTTCGGCTGCTAGTTTCTCGGCAGCGGCAACGTTGTAGTCGCCGATCACAATCTGATCGAAATCCGAGGACTCGGCCAGATCGCGGGTTGCATGTTGGCACACGGCCCCAGCACCGCCCAGAGACAGGACTTTCATGGTTGACTCCTTTCACTCCTTACTTTGTTTGATTGTCTCTGATTATTCTTGTACGGTAAACAAGATCAGCAGAGCAGTGATTCCCCTTACCGATGATGCGACAGGGTTAGCTACCGAGCACAGCCTTCACCGCATCCTCAAAGTAATTCAGTGTATCTTCTACATCCTTCTCCGAGAGAGCGGCACAGAGGAACCATGGTTCGCGGCCATCGGGATCGGGCACGGCACCCCTGTGCACCAAGGCCATCATAATCTTCTCGTATAGCTCGTTGTCCGAGCTAGCCCAGGTGCGGTAGTCGATTGGCTCCTCCTCGCAGAGGGCGATGCCGAACATCGCCGGAACGCCCAGCATGTGGTGGGCCACGCCAGCGTCGGCCAGGATGCGGCTGATGCCCTTCATCAAGGCTTTGCCGCGCGCTTCGAGGACCTCAAGCGCTTCGCCCTGGGCGATGATCTCCAAGGTAGCGTCGGCAGCGGCGGTACCCGCCACATTTCCGCAATAGGTGCCACCAAGGGCTGTCCGGCCCGGTCCGACGCTGTCCATGACCTCTCTTCTGCCGCCGATGGCTGCGATCGGGAAGCCGTTTCCCATCGCCTTGGCGTAAGTGACCAAGTCGGCGAGCACGCCAAAGAACTCCTGTGCCCCTCCAGGGGCGACGCGAAATCCGGTCTTGACCTCATCCATAATCATTACGATGCCGTATTCATCGCATAGACTACGTATATTCTCCAGCCAGCCAGGCTGAGGCATGATGCTCCCCAGGTTGCCCAGGATGGGCTCGACAATGATCCCCGCCACATCGCCCCAGGTCTGCTTGACGGTGTGCTCCAGCGCGTCAGAGTCGTTGAAAGGCAGTGTGATGACCAGGCTATGAATGGCCTTGGGTATCCCGGAACTGGTCGGTGCAGGGATAGGGCTGCGACGGTGACCCATAGCCGGAACGGGCGACGAGGCGGTCGAGAAAAGCACGTAATCGTGCATGCCGTGGTACTGGCCCTCGAATTTGACGATTTTCTCGCGGCCGGTGTGGGAGCGGGCGATGCGGAGGGCATGCATGGTCGCCTCGGAGCCGGAATTGGCGAAGCGGACCTGTTCCACACCAGGGCACATCTCCACCATGCGCTCGGCAACCTTGACCTCTGGTTCGTGGGTGAAGGCAAAGATCGTACCGTTTTTGATGGCCTCTGAGACGCGTTCTACAACGGCCGAGTGTCCATGCCCCAAGATGACCGGGCCGAAGCCCAATCGATAATCAATGTAGCGATTGCCGTCAAAGTCCCAGATATACGCCCCTTCTGCGCGAGCTACCCCGATGTCATTACCTTCGCCCCACCAGCGGAAGTTCGATGAGACACCAAAGGGCATCACCTGACGGGCGCGCTCGAAAAAGACCTTGGTCTTGTCTGTAACATGAGTCATTGTAGATTTCCTCCTTAAATCTCTAGCCCCTATTTTGGGCTTATTCTAGATACGGTCAACCTACCTTCGTTGGTAGACCACATCTCCCCCGATAATAGTCATCTCGATGGGGATGTCTTTAATGTGACTCGGGTCGGCCTCAAAGGGATCTTCAGCCAGTACGACGAAATCAGCCAACTTGTTCACCTCCAGCGAGCCTCTATCTGTTTCTTGAAAGGAGATACGGGCGGCGTTGATGGTGTACAGTTCCAGGGCCTCTTGGACCCCTA
>JBFFDV010000211.1:0-4806 GCA_041559215.1 Anaerolineae bacterium
CAGGGTCTCCTACTGGAAATCGAGAATCCACCCGCAGGCGGCTAGAAATCCCTCCCCCTTGGATGGGGGAGGGCTGGGGTGGGGGTGAACAAGGGAGAATTGCCTGAATCACCCTCGCCTCGAGGTTGACGTGCGGACAGGGGCCAGTATGGCGCCAAGAACCTTGATAAATTCAGCCATACTATCAGAATTCCTAGTGGGTCCGTGGGGGTACAGCGCACTGGATTCCACGATTTTCGACAATCTACCCACCTTTGAACCATTGGATTGCAAATTGATTGGCAGCATAGTCTCCTATGCTGCGGCGGGATTTGCAATGCCGCCGCCCGTTGGATTACAAATCCAACGGCAGCATGAATCTGTCCGCCCCTGAACCGCTTGAGGGAGGGAACTCAGGGCCGTGCCTCCCAAGTAAGACTCATCACGATTGTCGTAACCCAAAGTCCCATGATACTACGCGCTTCCCGCCATCAAAAGAAGCTTGACATTTCGGCAAAACTGTGTTATAATCTTCACAAATCCAATAGCTCAAAGACTAGGATCAGGAATAGTAGGCATCCAGGCGAGGTGCAGAGAGTCGGGGTAAGGTGCGAGCCCGATACCGGCGCGGATGCTGAATGGACCTGGGAGTCGCAAGCCGAAATAGCTGATGGCTAGAGTAGTACTTGCCGGATGTCGCCACCGTTATCATGGCCGAGGGTATCGGACGATGGTCCAAGCGACCAGCGCTCCCGTACCTGCTTGAGTGAGGCTGGCTCACGGAATAATCCCTGCCGTCACGGCAGGTTTTTTTGTTTAGTGGGCCGCCTAAGAAGGGTGGCACCGCGCGTGTCTATATGACTCTCGTCCCTTGGGGCGAGAGTTTTTCATTTGGAGGGGTTGATCCGAAGGGAGATAGGAGAATCTTAAGGAGCTGAGAGATGAAGAAACAGCGGGTTTTCTCTGGTGTCCAGCCGACGGGAGAGAGCATGCACCTTGGCAACTATTTGGGGGCGGTAAAGGGTATGCTGGCCTTGCAGGACACCCACGACTGCATCTTCGCCGTTGTCGATTACCATGCGCTCACAGCCCCGTACGATCCGGAGACGATGCCCCGGCGTAAACTGGCCATAGCGATGGACTACCTGGCGGCGGGCCTGGACCCCAATAAGGTCACCTTGATGGTTCAGTCCGACGTGCCGGAGCATCTGGAGTTGGCCTGGGTTCTTGGCTGCTTGACCTCGGTTCCGAGGTTGGAACGCATGCCCAGCTATAAGGACAAGAAGGAGCGCCACGGATCTGCGGGCTTTGGGCTCCTGTCCTATCCTGTATTGATGGCTGCGGACATCCTCATCTACAAGGCGACTACGGTGCCTGTGGGGCAGGATCAGGAGCCTCACTTGGAGTTCTCGCGGGAGGTGGCTCGCAAGTTCAACAGCACTTACGGCCAGACCTTCCCTGAGCCCTACATCTATAAGACCGAAGCGCCGGTGGTTCCCAGCCTCTCCGGGCCAGGCGCCATGGCCAAGAGCATTCCCGGCAGCTATGTCGCCCTCGATGATCATCCCGAGGAGATCAGACAGAAGTTGGCTCAAGCGTATACCGATCCGGCCCGCATGCGTCGCACCGATCCAGGGGAGCCGAGGCGTTGTAACATCTACGCCATTCATGAGATCTATACTCCTCCCCAGCAATTGGAGGAACTTGCCAACGGCTGTCGCTCTGCGGGCATCGGTTGCCTGGACTGTAAGGCAATCTTGGCTGAGGAGATCATCACCGACCTGGGGCCGCTTCAGGAGCGGCGACATGACTTGGGCGAGAGGCCAAATTATGTCCTTGACATACTGGCGGAGGGTGCACAGAGGGCCCGCCCCCTGGCCCAGGCCACTATCGCCGAGGTGCGGGAGAAGATAGGGTTAAACTTGAGGTAGCATCGGCCTAGAGTCCGAGGCCGCGAAACTCAGGATTAGCCGTAAGCCGGTTCTGGAACATACCCCTTCCTTGTAACGCTTCAACCGTTGATCCGTTATCTATAGTGAAGCGGGTTTGCGCTGACTTGCCAAAAAGTGGAATCAGCCGATTCTGTGAAGGGGGCTCGCAATGAGGGTATGGCAGGAGATGTCCAGGCGCTCGGTGCATCATATCCTACAGAGCGGGGGTTCAGAGGGCGGGCAGCCCTGTGGCAGGAGCGTGGGGGCCAACAGGAGCCCGCCCTGACAAGTTGATGCAACAGTATTGGCGGCATGCCCTGAGCGGAGCCCAAGGATCGAAGGGTGCCCCCTCGCCCTTCATTCTTCCCTACATATTCGGGCTTGCGCCCAATCGGTGCGCAAGCCGACCCTAAGGTACCATTGTCATAGAATGGCAAACCAGGTATAATGAGTACTGGGGACATGATGAGCCTGATCCACACCGAGGCACTGACCAAGAAATTCGGCGAATTCATCGCCGTCGATCAACTTACGTTCTCCGTAGAGGCGGGGGAGATACTCGCTCTGCTGGGCCCCAACGGCGCGGGCAAGACAACCACCGTGCGCATGTTGGCTTCTATCCTCAAGCCAACCTCGGGAAAGGCCACCATCGCTGGTTATGACATTGTGGACGACGCCAAAACGGTGCGCCACTTGGTCGGTTTGCTTACCGAGTTCCCGGGGCTGTATCACCGTATGCCGGGCCTCGATTATCTGCACTTCTTCGGCGAGATGCAGGGTATGTCTCGCCCGCAGCGGGAGCAGCGGATTGAAGAGCTAATGGTCCGCTTCGGTATGTGGGAGGCCCGGGGACAGCGCCTGGGGGAATATTCCAAGGGGATGAGACAAAAGATAGCCCTTATCAGGGCCATGATCCACGACCCCCAGATACTGTTCCTCGATGAGCCGACCTCGGCCATGGATCCCCATAGTGCCAAGACAGTGCGTGATTCCATCACCGAGTTGCGTGCCTCTCATCGGGCCATCATCCTTTGTACCCACAACCTCCCTGAGGCGGAGGCCCTGGCTGACCGCATCGCGATCATCAAGGAGGGCCGTATCATCGCTTTGGGTAGCCCCGTCGAGCTGAAGATGGAGCTCTTGGGCCATCCCTTGCTTGAACTGCGGCTGGGCCAGCCGCTTGACGGCCTCTTACCCGCCATCGAGGGTCTTGTCACCATCGAGGAGCGCGGACCTACCTGGTTTCGTTATCGTACCGGTGCGCCTGGGGAGATCAACCCGCTCCTGATCCATCGCCTGACGAAGGAGGGTGCAGATATCGTCACCCTGAGCGAGGTTCCTCGTAGCCTGGAGGATGTGTATCTGCGCATTGTGGAGGACTAAAAGTGCTTGCTAATTCCTTGATAGTCACGCGGCGTGAGCTTCGAGACAGCATGCGGGATTGGCGCATCGTCACCCCCATTCTCCTGCTCACCTTGATCTTTCCCTGGTTGATGACCGTGACCTCCAGATTGGCGGCCAACTTTGCTGTAACCTGGGGCGTGGGCCAGAACGCCCAGATTATCATCGGCCGTCTGGTTCCCTTCTCCTTGATGATCGTCGGCTTTTTCCCCATATCCTTCTCTTTGGTGATCGCCTTGGAGAGTTTCGTCGGAGAGCGGGAGCGTCGCAGCATAGAGCCTCTTCTGTCCATGCCCATCTCCGATGGGGAGTTATACTTCGGCAAACTCATGTCTTCCACCATGCTACCCCTGGCAGCCAGCTATCTGGGCCTCACCATTCATTTTGCGGGTTTGATCTTGACCAGTGACTACGTTATCTCTCCTATGTTATTGATCTTGATCTTTGTTCTCACGACCATGGAGGCCGTGGTGATGGTTGCCGGAGCGGTGGTCGTCTCCAGCCACACCACCAGTGTGCGGGCTGCAAATCTGCTGGCCAGTTTCATCATCATCCCTATGTCTTTCCTGCTCCAAGCAGAGGCTGTGCTCCTGTTTTGGGGCCGCTATGACGTTCTGTGGGGCATGGTCCTCGTTCTGGTGATGGTTGATGCGATGCTTATCAGGACCGGCATGCGCATCTTCAATCGGGAGGAACTGCTCTCTCGAGAGTTCGATGAGATCAATTTGCCAGCCCTGTGGAGGACCTTCAGGCATCTGTTCACCTGCCTGCCTGCCTCCGTTCACCTCCCGCGCGATGGACCGGCAGCGCCTCTGAGCATCTGGCGGTTGTATCGCCATGATCTACCGCAGCTGCTACGTCTTCAAAAACTGCCTGTGCTCGTGGCGGTGGCCGTAACGGTGGCTGGCCTGGTTGCGGGCTGGGCCTTCGCCCTGCGGTACCCCTTGCCTGCGGGTCTGATTCAGCTTCAGGGGCTGGGCGACGTCGATTTTGCCAGAGACATTCCTGACATGTCTCTTCTGCCCGGTTTCAATGTGGGGAGCATCTTCCTGCACAACTTGAGGGTACTGGGTATGGCGGTCATAGCCACTCCACTTACATTCGGCTCCGTTCCCCTGTTGTTGCTCATCCTGCCGATGCTGGTGGTCGGCTTCTTCGCTGGCCAAGTGGCTTTTCTGGGCATTAACCCATTGGTCTTCCTCTTGGCTTTCATTGTGCCTCATGGCATCATTGAACTGCCAGCGGTGGTGTTGGCCACTGGCTTCAGCTTGCGTTTGGGCGCCGCCGTGATGGCCCCGCCTCCAGGGTTCTCCATTGGTGAGAGCTTACTCCTGGCTATCGCCGATTTCCTCAAGATCTTCTTCCTGCTGGTGGTTCCTATGCTTCTGGTCGCCGCTTTCATCGAGGTGAATATCACACCGCAGGTGGTGCTGTGGTTCTTTGGGGGCTGAGGGCAGGCATAGTATGGGCAAGGGTGAAGCCCTGATCTGGTTGG
>JBFFDV010000212.1:0-4775 GCA_041559215.1 Anaerolineae bacterium
ACCAAAGGCAAGGAATCTCAGGATCGGCCGGGCTCACGCGTTGGTCGCAAGGGCCGGTTAGGTTTCTTCCTTACCAGGTACGAGATGCTCCGGCATTCGAAC
Organism: Anaerolineae bacterium; assembly: GCA_041559215.1. Classification (GTDB taxonomy): domain Bacteria; phylum Chloroflexota; class Anaerolineae; order UBA7937; family B3-Chlor; genus JBFFDV01. Next base: position 103 of record JBFFDV010000212.1, read on the forward strand.
CGCTACCACTTCGCCACGGGCGCATACCTCTCCCTCGGCCGACACCATGGCAGCTACCACTACTTTGCGGCCTTTGATCTCCTTCACTGTCCCACGTATCTCCAGCGGCGCGCCGAGCGGGGTTGGACGCAAGAAATCCACGTGCAGCGAGGCGGTCACGAAGCGCAATGGCGGTTCGGTATCCATCGCTCGCCCCTCAGCTCGATAGGCCGCCGCCGCTGCCGTGCCCGTGCAGTGGCAGTCGATGAGCGAGGCGATCAAGCCGCCGAAGGCGTAGCCAGGGATGCCGATGTGGTACGGCTTGGGATGGAAGGTACAGACCGTCTCCTCGCCATCCCAATAGCTCTTGATTTGAAGACCATGCTCGTTAAGGCGCCCGCAACCATAACAGTGACTTAAATCGTCCGGATAATAGTCTTGAAAAGCCTTCTGGTTCATATGCTGTCGTGCCTACCATAGGCTCGTGATTGTCTTAGATGAAAGGTCGAACCGCCTTGTCCAGCAGATAAGCTGCCGAAAGCAGAAGGCCGGTCACGAGGTGGATGAAGACCGTGGCCGCGTTGGCGGGGACCAGTTTCAGGTAGTCATCATAATGAACGCGGGCCACGCTGATGGCCCTCAGGGCCACGGGCAGGGTGATCAACGCTATCAGGGTCAGGGGCGAGGTGATCCGGAAGATCGCGGCCAAGAAGATGGAGAGATAAGTGAAGGCCAGGAGCAGTATGTAGCCTCGCACAGCCCTCCTCCTGCCCAGCCTCACCACCAAGTGAGCTTTGCCCACCGCGCCATCTGCAGGAGCGTCCTGAAACTCGTTGATGTACAGGATCGCAGTTATCAGCAAAGCGACTGGGATGGAGGCAACGGCAGGTTCCCAGGCCAGAGAGCCGGCCTGCACATAGTACGAGCCCACGGTCAACAGCACCCCGAAGTTCAATCCGATGAAGAACTCGCCTATCCCTCTGCTGGCCAGGTTTACCGGAGGGGCGGTGTAGAAGAAGCCGGAAAAGGCGCCGATTATCCCTAGGAGCAAGATGATAGGTCCCCTCACGTAGGTCAGGTAGAGACCAATGACCGCTGCCAGCGCGAGGGCGGCAAGGGCCCCGCTCAGCACCGCCCTGGGGGTGAGGAGCCCCTCCTGGATCATGCGACTGCCTCCGGTGAAGGGGCGTACGAACTCTACGTTCATCTCATCGGTGCCGCTGAGGTGGTCGTAGTAGTCGTTGGCCACATTGGCGCCGGTGTGGAGGAGTAGCCCTCCTGCCATGGTCAAGAGGAAATACCCCCAGTGAAAACCGTCTGTTCTCGCCCAGGCGATGACGGCTCCCAGGAGGATGGGAACCACCGTTGCCGTGTAGAAGGGCGCTCGTATCTCAGTCAGCCAGATCTTGACCTTGTTTCCCCTGAGCTCCGCTACCCTGTCGGCCATGGTGTCTCCTTTTCCATCTCCAGTACCTCCCTTGGGCGACCGGGGCCCTCCGCTGGTCCCACAACCCCTTTCTGCTCCAGCAGATCTATGAGGCGGGAGGCCCTCAGATATCCAATCCGCAGATGCCGCTGCAGGAGCGATATGGAAGCGCGTTTTTCCCTCCTCACCAGCGCGATGGCTTCCTCCATAAGTTCATCTTGTGCATCAGCACTCGCCTCAGGAACCAGCGGGATCATCTCCGGCCACAGCTGCTGCTGGATGAGCTCCTCCCTCTTCGCCTCTCGGTGCACCTCGATCCCTTTCCAGAACATTACCAGTCTCTCCAGTTCCTTGTCCGAGACGAAGCAGCCTTTTAGCCGGACCGGGCTGCTGGAGTCCGAGGGCATATACAGCATGTCGCCTCTTCCCAGCAGCTTCTCCGCGCCACTCATATCCAAGATCACGCGGGAATCTATTTGCGAGGTCGTGGCGAAGGAGATGCGCGCTGGGAAGTTGGCTTTGATCAGCCCTGTTACCACGTCCACCGACGGGCGCTGGGTGGCGATGACCAGGTGTATCCCCGTAGCTCTGGACATCTGGGCTAGGCGGCACAGTGACCTCTCCACCTCGTCGGGGGCGATCATCATCAGATCGGCCAGTTCATCCACCACCACCACGATATAGGGCAGGGGCCGTTGTCCTTGAGGCAGCAACTTCTGATTGTAGTAGTCTATGTTGCGGGCCTGGGCTCTGGAAAAGAGCTTATAGCGGCGATCCATCTCCCGCAGCACCCACTTGAACGTGCCCAGCACTCGCTCGATTTCCACCACCACCGGGGCCAAAAGGTGGGGGATACCATTGAAGTTGACCAGTTCCACCATCTTGGGGTCAATCATCAGCAGCCTGAGGTCGTCGGGCGTGTTGTTGAACAGGAGGCAGGTTACGATCGAGTTGATGCAAACGCTCTTACCGGAACCCGTCGCTCCGGCGATGAGGAGATGGGGCATCTTTCCCAGATCCGCCACGACCGCCCCCCCTGATACATCCTGTCCCAGAGCGATCTTGAGCTTGGAGGTCATTTTCCGAAACTCCTCTGATTCCATGACCCCCCGCAGGGAGACCAGGGAGACCTCATCGTTGGGAACCTCAATGCCGAGGATGGAGCGGCCGGGAACAGGGGCTTCGATGCGTATCGGGGCGGCAGCCAGGGCCAGGGACAGGTCTTTGGCCAGCGAGCCGATCTGGCTGACTTTCACCTTTTCCCTGACTATTCTGCCGTCTCGGCCCTTCCGTTCCACATATCCTGGCTCGACGCCGAATTGAGTAACGGTGGGCCCTTGATTGACCTCCACTACCTTGGCAGGGACTCCAAAGCTGTGGAGCGTCTCTTCAATCATCCGTACCTTACGCCGTATCTCCGTCTGGCTGAGTTCCTGCTCTATGTTATCTTCGAGGATCTCATCAACAGAAGGTAAGCGCCATTGCTTAGTGCCGCCGATGATGCGTGGGGAGAGGGGAGCCTCTCTCCTTTGGCGGGTTTCCTCTTGGCCAGGCGACGGCCTCAATAGCTCAGGGACCTTTTCCCTGAGGCGTGAGGAGATCCCCTCTCTCTCCTCCGACCGCCGTCGCATCTTGAAGCGGGGATAATGATCAAGATACAAGCCCTTCAGACCAGACCACGCTTTTGTCAAGGTCGCACCGATTTGAACTATGGAGACGCCAAAGGCCATGATCAGCCCTACTATGGCCATCGCAGCCAGCGCGGTGTAAGCTCCTATGCTGCCCATACTCACAGTCAGGGCGCTGCTCACCATCCATCCCAGATAGCCTCCTCCGCCACCTTCTGCGGCAAGCTGCTGAGGATCTGAGGGAAAGGACAGCAGATGAATGGCGGTCAATGACGTGATGAAAAGGAACAGGGCGCCCAGAGGCCTTCCCCATTCCAGGCGAGGTTCGCGTCCCAGGCTTTCCAGAAGCAGCCAAAAGCCCACAATTCCCAGCGCGACTGGGATGAGATAGGCTCCCCAACCGAAGAGTCGGCGCAGCAATATTATCCAACCTTCGGTCAGTGGATCCCGCGAGATGGAGACAAGACTGAATCCGGTGACGGCAGCGGACCCCAGGAGAACAAAGGCTGCTATCCGCAGTCGTGGGCCACGGGTTTTCTTGGGCTTACCCTTCTTGCGAGCCATTTCCTTCCGACCTTTACATCAAAACAGGCTTAGCTGCTCCGCGCTATGCGGAAGTTCCGTCTCGGCGATTCTATCAGCCTCGGCCAGCAGTTGAGGGATCTTCAACATATCCTCTTTGACCACCTGTCGCCATTTGGGCTGATGCAAGGCTGCAGCGGGGTGGTACATCGGATAGTAGATAATGCCTCCTGCCTTGCGAGGCTGCCCGTGGATCTGGGAGATCTTAGCCCCAGGGAAGTAATGTTCCATGGAGAAGCGTCCCAAGGTCACGATCATTCGGGGGGAGATAAGTTGGATCTGCCTCTCCAGGTAGGGTTTGCAGGTCTCTATCTCCTCGGGCAGGGGGTCACGGTTGCCTGGGGGACGGCATTTTATCACATTGCAGATGTAAACATCGTCTCTCTTTAGGCCGATGCTCTCGAGCAGTTCTTCAAGGAACTGTCCCGCCGCCCCGACGAAGGGACGCCCCTGCTGGTCCTCATGGAAACCGGGGCCTTCCCCGATGAATACGATCTCAGAATCCTCTGGCCCCTCGCCAGGCACGGCCCGTTTGCGCGCTTGGGACAAGACACAGCGCTGACAACTGGCGATCTCCTTATACAGTTCAGTCAATTCAGACACAGATACGCCTCCTCAGAACTGGAACTGAAAGCCTTTGTCACAGGTGCACATGAGCTCGATTAAGCTCAATTACTACCTCGTCTCTTGCCACCAGATTTTACCATACGCGCTGCGGATTGTCTAGAAGTTGAGGGGGAGTGCCCTGAATGGCGCCCCCTTTCGATCCTTTGACACAGGATTGATCAGGCCGTAGCCTGATCATTCGACAACCTCAACATACTCTGGGCAGGCAAGGGGGTACGCCACGACTCGCTTCTAGAACTTGTGTTCTAGACAATTATGCTCTCGCTGCAGAAAAATGTCAAATGGGCACAAATCCCTAGATGTGATCCGACGGTGTGTCAGTGTTGCTTGTTTAACAAGGGGACGTGCTACTACCGGGTGGCTATAGAATGGCCCAAGGTCCCGTTACTCGCTCACACATTTTCCGGAGGTCTTCGTCAGTGCCACTTCGC
>JBFFDV010000213.1:0-4767 GCA_041559215.1 Anaerolineae bacterium
CGCCTACGCCACCAGTATCCTGAAAACTGTGGTCTGAAATCGGATACTTAGACCTTGGCATCCCCCGCCGATAGCGAGCGTCCACTGCCTCCCCGCCTTGCTTTCATCACCTCGGCCATGACGCTCAGGGCTATCTCCTCTGGGTTCTGTGCCCCGATATCAAGCCCGATAGGGGCGTGGACTCGAGCGAGCGCTTCCTCAGTGTAGCCTTCTGCTTTCACCAAGTCAAAGACGCCTCTAACCCGTCGGCGGCTCCCTATCATCCCTATGTAAGCTGCTGGCGATTGAATAACCTGGAGCAGACACTCCATATCGTGACTGTGCCCCCGGGTCATGATGGCGATGTAGGTTTGGTCGTCAATGGGGTAGCTTGAGAACGCCTCTCCGAAATCGGCTGCAATCACTTCGTCCGCTTCTGGGAAACGCTCTCGATTGGCGAAATCGGGCCGGTCGTCCAGCACCACAACCCTGAAGCCCATCATCGTGCCCAGCTTCGCGAGGGGCACGGCGATATGCCCTCCTCCGGCGATGATGAGAGTCGGAGGGGAGATCCGCACCTCGATGAACACCTCCACTTCTCTCTCGGCGTCGGTAACGATACGGGAAGCGCCCTGCGTCAAGGCTTCCAACGCCTGTGAAGTGACCCAAGCGTCGAGTTTCTCATCGCCTAGAGTGCCGACAGATTGGCCGTCGGGGAGGATCAACCTGCGTGGCCGGGCCTGTCCTGAGCTGCGTGGCCGGTCCTGGGTGGTGGATATGGGGGTCGCCACGGCTAGCTTCTTGTTCTGCCTAAAGCCCTCGTTCACGGCTTCTAGAAACTCTAGGTCTCGTTCATCCCAAAGGTCGATGAAAACACTCATCACCCCGCCGCAGACCATCTCGGTGTCCAAGGTGACATCATCGGTTAGGTCCAGTCGTATCGTGTGGCGCTCACCATCGCCAATGGCGGACACTGCAACCTGCCTCACGGCAGCCTCGCCGCACCCGCCGCCGATGGTCCCCACGAGTTGGCCGGAAGGACGGACGACCATCTTGGCCCCCACCTCTCGCGGCGTGGAACCTTGGGTCTTGATCACCGTGGCTGTGGCGACGGTCTCCACGCCAGCTATGAGTTGTTCGATCTCCTCATAGATATTCTTCATATCATACTCAAACTCGGCACAGTCCCATCAAAGGGGAGTTAGGTGATTGGCCTCGTAATACGCGTGTCAGTATAGGTCACGCCGTCGACGGTGTACATCATGGTCACTATCTCATCGAGAGCTTTCAGGTCCGCGGCCTCGATGAAGGCGATAGCGTCCATCGGACCGAAGAGGGCATGGGCCATTTTCACCCCTTCAAGTTGCCGGAGTTCCTGGACTACATAAGAGGGATCACGGCTGCATTCAATAATCACGAAGGCTGAAACTGCCAATTTCTCCTCCTTTGCAAGTCATGTATGCGATCATAAGGGAACGCTTTACTCCCGTCCTCCGGTAGAGGAAGCCGCCTTTTCGGCGCCTCGCCGTGACAGGCGGGTTCCAGTTATGATTGTCCGCAATTCGCTCAGGAGCGCGACCCAGGCCTGATTGACCAGGAAATATCCTTTTCTCAACAGACCCCATCTGCCCAAACGAAGGCCTAGTTCCCAATCGTTTCTTGGCCGCGAGAGGACGGCGTTTATCGCCTCCGCCTGTTGTTTCAATTCCTGTAACGTCTCCTGATCAACCTCCTCCAGCTTGTCCAGCAACTCGATTAGCTCCAGAGCCTGGCTTGTGCGCTCTTCGGCCTGTGCAAGCTCCTCAGAGCTCATCAAACCGTACTGGGCCTTGAGGCGATTTAGCTCCAGGCTGGCCTCATAGCTGCTGAGTACGATATCTTCGCGGGTCATCCACTCCGTCTCATAGTTGAGCACATACTTCCAACTGGGACTCAACAGGGCCTGCCGATGCTCTTCCAGGGTGCGATAAAAGATGCGATAGCCATGTCGCTCAGGCTCCTCGAAGGCTAGGCTTCCTGGGTCCAGGAAAGGCGCCAGAGGGGAGATGAAAGGATGAAGCCTCCCATCTTGACCATACCTTTCCAGCAGTTCCCCGCAATAGGCCACTGTATCTCTCACAGACTGCCTGGTTTGCTTGGGCAGACCGATCATGAAATAGATATCCAGTCGTTTGCATCCCACTGCGAAAGCGGCCTCTATAGTTCTTTCCACCGCCTTGTTGGAGTAATGTTTGCCGAAGGCCTGCCGTACCACGGGATCATGGGACTCCAGGGATATCTCCAGGGAGAAGTTGGGCAAAGCCTTGGCTACCTGACGTAGGAAATCCTGGGAGGCTGGCGAGAACAGTTCCAGCGTGATTGGCTCTTGGAAGACTTCGATCGCTTCCAGGAACCGTCGGGCATAATCCATGCCTGCCTGGCGGATATCGCCTATGACCATAAGAAAGCCCTTGCCGAAACCGCGGATGTTCCTGACATCCTGGGCCAGCGCCTCTGGGGGTCGAAAAGCAGGCTTTTCCCGAGCCAAGTAGCGCTTGAAGGCATAAGCTGAGCCGCCGCAGATGATGCAATTATGGGTGCACCCACGGCAGGTTATCCCTGCCCCCATAGGAAACTCCAGCCAGTCTCTGAAGGGCATATAGCCTGTCAAATCTCGGTCTCGGAGCACCGCCTTGACCATGGAGGCTTGGTCTATGGGGCGTATGTCTACGGTATCAGGCACATGGCTCAAAGGATTGAACCTGGTCTTTCCCTGCCGGTCACGCCAGGTCAGGTTGGGCACATCGTCAGGCTCGCGGCCGTCTCGCAGGCAGGCAAGCAGTTGAGCCAGAGGCGCTTCAGTGGAGTCGCCTCGCAATACATAGTCTACCTCTGGATACCCCATGAGTTCCTCATGGTAGTAAGAGGCAGAAAAGCCGCCCATAATCAGGGGCGCGTCGGGGTGGTGGCGCTTGACGAGTTTAGCTGTTTCCAGCGCGCCGTGGGCATGGACCAGCCAGTGCAGCCCGATGCCAAAAGCTCTAGGTCGGAGGGAGGCGATGAACCTCTCCGCATCGAAGGATGGATCGTTAATCATGCGTAGCCCCAGGTTCACAATGCGGGCGTGATATCCTTGTCTTTCCAGGTAGCGTGCGATGGTAGCGAAGCCGAAGGGATACATCTCGAAAATAGGGGTAGAGGGCACCACTTCACTAACAGGGCCGTAGAGTTTCAACTCCCGACGGAAGTCGTATATACTGGGCGGATGTAATATCACAAGGTCTGGTCTACTCATTAATGTTACTCTCCAAGGATAAAAGAAATGTCTTTACAAGGGGATTACTCTATCCAGCATACATCCTGGCAGAGGTTGGCCTGTGTGGCCAGAGGCTTATCGCACAACGACTTCCACGCTGAAAGTCTGGATGGGCTCCACCCCCTCTTCCCAGGACCGCCTGTACCCCAAGCTCAAGGTCGTACTCCCTGAAGATCGGGCCTGGAACCGCCAGACTTCTTTGCCGCCGGAGCCTGCAAGCGCGGGCTGGTCGGCCTCGTAGTCGTAGTCGATTTGTTCGAGGATAGCCTCGTCCAGCTCAACGATCTGCCACTGGTACCCGGTGGTGGGGTTGGAGTCCAGACTGAGCACAAGCGTCTGACCCACTTCCAGGACAACCTGGCTACCATTATCTGTGTCATCAATTTTCATGTCGCCTCTTGCCCCGCAGCCTGTACCAGAAAATAGCACAACAGCGGTCAAAACCGCAAGGAATGAAGTTCTCACCTCTACACCTCATCTCCTAAGATACTTACTCCCGCTCGCCGAGGGTATGACCGGGCAAGACCTCTTTCTGTACGACGCAGCGCCTAGCGGCCTTTGAGTCAACAAGGGGATCAGAGAGCTCTCAAGCTGCCTTCTGCATCTTGCCAGTGATGGCCTTTCCCAGGCGGCGTATGCCCTCCTCTAGCATGTCGGCTGGGCAGTAGGAGAAGGTTAGGCGTAAGGCGTCGTGGCCTCGGCCGTCGGCGTAGAAGGCTGTCCCTGGGACAAAAGCCACCTTTTGCTCGATGGCTTTTTCCATTAACTCCAGGGAGTCTATCCCCTCGGGAAGCTTCACCCACAGGAAGAGACCGCCCTGCGGTCGTGTCCAGGTCACATCTTCGGGTAAGTGCTGTTCCATGGCGGCCAGCATGGCATCACGCCTCTGGCGGTACATGTCCCTGATCTCCTCCACATGATCATCCAGGAAGCCATCGGCAACGACCTCGTAGGCCACTACCTGACTGTAAGTGCTGCTGTGGAGGTCTGCTCCCTGCTTTGCCTGCACCAACTTCTTTACCACCTGAACCGGGGCCACTATCCAGCCCAGACGCAGCCCGGGAGCCAGCGTCTTGGAGAAAGTGCTCATGTAGATTACATCCCCTTTGAAGTATCCCTCGAGCCGGTCTGAGTTCCGTGTGGCGTCAATGACCACTATGGGCGGTACATGCTCACCCTCGAAGCGGAGTTCGCCATAAGGATCATCCTCAATGACGGGCACACCATATTGGCGAGCCAAGGAGACCAGTCTTTCTCGCCTCTCCGGGGAGAGAGTCACGCCGCCAGGGTTGTGGAAATTGGGCAGCACATACATGAACTTGGGGTGGGTTTCGATGATCTTTTCTTCCAGGAGGTCAACCATCATCCCGTCGTCATCGAGAGGTACGCTGGCGAAGGAAGCCTCATAGGCGCTCCAGCTTTGAATAGCGCCCACATAGGTTGGAGCCTCTGTGAGAACCACATCTCCAGGGTCTATCAGCACCTTGCCTACC
>JBFFDV010000214.1:0-4745 GCA_041559215.1 Anaerolineae bacterium
ACCCACTCCTCCAGCGCTATGCGCAGCTCCTCATGTTCGGCCGCAGCCTGCTCCAGAGGGACGCCTTGCATGGTGGCATCAATAGCCTGCCGGAAAGCTCGCGCCCCAGCGACCGAACCCTTGGGATGAGCGTGTATGCCTCCCCCCGTCCCGATAACAATATGGTTGCCCAAATCCTTCATCACCTTGGGCACCATCGCTGGAGTAATCCCTCCACTGGGCATTGGGAAGGTAGGCTTCAGGTGATACAAGGGGAAGGTCAGGTTCTTGGCCACTGCCTGGAACTTCGACGGCAAGAAAGTCGCCTTACCATAGGGAGCGGGGTAGACAGAGATGTCGGCACCAGCAAGCCGAGGGAGCTTGCCCATGACAATGTGGGAACCGATACCATGATACGCCGACTGATAGAAAGCGCCCGCCAGGTCCATGTGACCCAGGATGGGCACATTTATCTCCGGATCTTCGGCCAGGGCCCGCAGAACCGGATAGCCAACAGCCAGATAGTTTACCATCAGGGCGTTGACTCCCATCTCCACAGCGCGCTTGGCGTTCTCGAAGACGTTTGGGATCTCGTCAGAGATGTTGACCGTATATAAGGTATGTTCCCCGGTCTCCTCGTACACCTGCCTCTCAGCCTCCATATAGGCCTCGACCCTTTCCTTGACGGTGTTGAAGGACATATTGGCCAGCAACTCGTCGTCCTTGATGATGTCTGCCCCTCCCAGAGCTGCCTGGCGGAACAGCTCGACACCCACCTCGCAGGGGTATCCGGTGCAAGGTTTGATCATGTTGTTCAGGAGGGGACGATCCTTGACGCCCAGTAGTTTGCGTACGCCTGGGATACCGAACTTCGGGCCGCCGAAGCCTTCCACAAACTTGGCTGGGAAGCGAGCGTCGAGGAGCTTCAGTTTCCCGGCCATGGAGATATTGCCCACGATAGCCGTGAGCAGCATGGGTATCTGAGATTCGATGTTGATTACCGGGAAGGCCACCTGGATCACATAGTTGTGATCCTGCACGTCAGCAGGGATCTTCCATTCGTAGTCGGGTATCTCGTAGATACCGATAACTTTGGCCACGTGCTTCCTTCGCACCTCAGGCGTCTCCCCTGGCACTGGCACCCAGGTTCCCGTGCTCTGCTCTATGGCCAGCGCGGGAGCCAGCATGGGAATGTCAATATGCTTGGGAAAAGACGCCAGATAGGTGGCGATAATGGCCTGATCGTAGTCTACGCCATCCGGCAATGCTATTGGCAACGCTTCTACATCCATTCTTGTCCCCCTTTCCTACTCTTTAATAGCGCCAAATCTTTCCTGGTTAATACCTCGATATACCCCCTTCAGCGAGTGATAAACCTCTTTGTAGGCCGCATAGAGGCGATTGTATACCTCGCTGTTGGAAACATCGGGCTCGAAGGCCCTATCCACCTGAACAATCTCCTTCAGGGCTGGGAAGCCGTCATAAATGCCCAGGCCGATGGCGGCGATGAGCGCTGCGCCTACTGCTCCTGCCTCCTGAGAGTTGGCCACTCTCTCCACCCGCTTGCCGGTGATATCGGCGATGATTTGGAGCCAGGGGCCGCCCCGGGCACCACCGCCAATAACTCGCATTGTATCCTGGCTGTAGCCGAACTTGTCGCTCATCAACTCCAAAATCCAGCGTAGGTTGTAGGCCACGCCTTCATAGACGGCGCGCAACATGTGCTCACGTTGGTGATCGGCGCTGAGGTTTATGAAGCTGGAACGGACGTAGATATCAGCCACGGGCGCGCGTTCCCCATACATCCAGGGCGTAAAGATGAGATAGTTTGAGCCTGGCTCCATCTGCTCAACTGTTTCATCCATCATGCGAAAGACGTTCTCTACATCTGGATCTTGCTGCTCCTGGCGGTAGAACTGGTCGGCGATCCATTGCAAGCATGCTCCCGCCGTCTCGGTCTCGGCCAGAAGGAAGCACTTGCCTGGATCAGCGGACTGGATGCTGGCGATGCCGCTCTTGCCGGTGTAAGCCTTCTCCATGACCACGCCGACCCAACCCGAGGTCCCCAGATAGATGTGACCCTCTCCTTCTCCCACCGCTCCCGAGCCAATGGCGGCGGCCAGTACATCCCCGGCGCCACAGATCACAGGGATGCCCTCCAGCACGCCGAACTCCTGAGCCGACCGAGACATAAGCCGACCCGCTTCATCGATGGAGCTCCTCAGTTCGGGAAACTTCTCCCTGGGCAGGCCGAAAAAGCGGATCAGGAAATCGGACCAGCGTTTCTTCTTCAGGTCAAAGAGGCCGGTCGCTGAGGCGGAGGACCAATCGGAGACCATGTTGCCGGTGGCGCGATATATCAAGTAGCCGTTGACATCGAGGAACTTGTTAGTCTTGGCGAAAAGCTCCGCCTCATTCTCTTTGATCCACAGCAGCTTGGGTAGAACATCCTTACCGCTAGCCTCGGCCCCCACAATCATGGCGAAGACCTTGGGCCCCAGGATCTTCCTCATTATCTGCCTGGCCTGCTTCCCTGCCCTGGCATCGAGCCAGATAATGCCTGGTCGCAAGGGTTGACCGTCCGCATCAACAGGAACCACACCCAACATCTGGGTGGAAAAGGTCATGCACAGGATCTCCTCAGGCCGGACGTCGCTCTCCGCCAGAAGACGTCTAGTGCTCACCGTCACCGCGCGCCACCAATCATCCGGCTCCTGCTCAGCCCAATCTGAGCGGGGGTAGGCCACGTCGTAACCCTCGAAGGCGCTACCCAGGATGCGTCCTGTGGTCTCCACTAGCACCGCCTTGCTTCCCCTTGTACCCACATCGTGGGAGACGATATACTGTCTGGTCATAGTCTCCTACCTCCCGCGCATACGGACGCCCCGCGCGGGTTCGCATCTGAGATACCGAACTGTCAATAGCTATGTGGGGAGCGCCTGGGCCATCACTTTCTGCATGATGCCCTTCTTGTCGTCCTCTGACAGGGCGGAAACCTTCTGCAGGCAGATCTCGAAGACCCGTAACGCCTTCTCCATCTGTTCATCGGTGATGGTCAGCACCGGCTTGATCTTGATCACATTGCGTCGCGTTGGCACCCCCCCTATGAGGTCCGGCATGTCCACATCAAAGATGACGCCCAATTGCATACCTATATCGATGAAGGCAACCGCACGCTCAAAAGCTGGCTCCTTGGTCTCCCGATCCTCCACCAACTCCACTCCGATGAAGAGGCCAGGCCCCCTGATGTCACCGATGATCTCGTATTTGTCCTGAAGCTCCTTGAGCCGGGCGGTGACCTGCTCTCCCAGTCGCTTGGTCCGCCCAGGGATATCCTTTCGCAGGATGACCTCGATACTGGCCAGAGCCGCGGCCATCATCACCGGGTTGGAGCTGAAGGTGGTGTGTTCCTCGGCGTCGGTGAATCTCTTCAAGTCCTCCCTGGCAAGCAAGGCACCAATGGGAAACCCACCGCCGAGAGCTTTGGTCAAAGCCATCATGTCAGGGGGCACGCCATACAGCTCGGCCGCGGACATCGCTCCTACTCGCCCGAAGGTGGTCTGAGCCTCGTCGTAAATAAGGAAGATGCCGTACTTCTGGCAAAGTTCCTTCAGCCCGGCCAGATATCCTGGCGGCGTCGGAATCATCCCCCCCGGCCCTTGGATAGGCTCGATGATCAGGCCGGCGACGGGCGTATTGGCCCCGTATTTGATGACTCCCTCCACCAAATTCAAACAGGCCAGGGAACACGTCTCCCTCTCCAGGCCGACGGGACAGCGATAGCAATAGGGGTAGGGAAACTTCGCGTAATGGCCCAGCCCATAGCCCGGGAAACGGGTCAGATAGGGCATGTAGTGGCTGGCCGGGAGGGTGGCCAGAGAAGCGCCATGATAGCCTCGCCAGGCGGTGAGGAAAGTTGTGGCGCCTGGCTTGTTCACCATCGCCAGCTTCATCGCCGCCTCCAAGGCGAACCCTCCGCCTTCATTGTTGAGGACTACCTTGCGCAAATTTCCGGGGAACAGCTCGGGCAGACGGTTGATGAGCTTGATGCGCGGTATGGTGGGGTAGCCATAACGGACATGTGTCAGGCGTTTCATCTGCTCCGCCACCGTGTACAGGACGTCCGGATTACAGTATCCTGAGTTGAGCGTCCAGGCCTGGGCGGTGCAATCTATAAACTCTTTCCCCGTCGAGTCGCGCACGATGGCGCTACCGGGCACGCCCTCGAACAGGATCTGCTCCTTCAGGGGGGTGAGCGACAGCTTCCTAGCCTGGGTTATCTCCTCCTGCGTGACCTCAGTCAGAAGCCGTCTAACCTCCTCCTCACTAAGGACTTCAGGCTGAAATCCTTCCATTCTCCACCTCCTCACTTTTCAAAGAGCATATGAAGCCGCGTCGATTATACCCCAGAGCGCAGATTTTGTCTACATGCGAGGGGGGGCCACTGCATAGTTTTGCAGCCCCCGTTCTCCACACTTTGCCGTTTTTTGAGGCTCAGGCGTCAGTGACAGAGGTGTCAGTCTTTCTCCCAAGATATTCTGACCTTACCTGAGTTGGATGCACCTTTAGTCATAGCCGATTTGACAAGTTTACTTAGATGTAGCATACTATTTATAGAAATTTATTATCTATAGATTCTAGACTCACATAGAAAAGAGGGAAGCATGGCTGATCCACAAGCCAGGTTCAAGGAACTAGTGACCAGATTGCGGGACCGTGGGTATCGGTTGACGCCGCAGCGCGTAGCCCTTCTTCTCCTCTTGGCT
>JBFFDV010000215.1:0-4735 GCA_041559215.1 Anaerolineae bacterium
CAGGTATGGTGAAGTCAAACTGGATTGTGGTGCACTGCCAAAGGCGGCCGAGGGCATCCTTGATGCTGATGTCTATCTTTGGCCCGTAGAAGGCTCCCGCCCCCTCATCTACCTCGTAGTCCAACCGCTCCTTCTCCAGCGCCTGGCGTAACGCCTCCTGAGCTTGCTCCCATCTCTCTGGCTCGCCAACATACTTGTCCGGGCGAGTGGAAAGATAGACCTCGTACTCTTCAAAGCCGAAGCTGCGCCAGATGAAGAGGCTGAACTCCAAGACGCGGCTTATCTCCTCGTCTATCTGATCGGGTCGGCAGAAGACATGGGCATCATCCTGGGTGAAGCCACGCACCCGCATCAGGCCATGAAGCACACCGCTGCGCTCGAAGCGATAAACGGTGCCCAATTCGGCCCAACGCAGCGGCAACTCGCGATAGCTGCGCAATCGGCTCTTGTAGATCATAATGTGGAAGGGGCAGTTCATCGGCTTGATGAAATACTCTTGCCCTTCGATATCCATCGGCGAGTACATCAGGTCGCGATAGAACTCCAGATGACCGCTGTCCTCCCATAGCTGAGCGCGCCCGATATGCGGTGTGTAGATGATATCGTAGCCGGCCTTGTAATGCTCCTCGCGCCAGAAATCCTCTATCACCGTACGGATCAGCCCGCCCTTAGGATGCCAATGGATAAGCCCCGCCCCTGCTGCTTCGTGGGCGCTATATAGGTCCAACTCTTTCCCCAAGCGTCGGTGATCTCGCTTCTCCATCTCCTCCAGCTTGTGTAGGTAGGCCTCCAACTCCTCGGGTATGGACCAAGCTGTGCCGTAGATACGTTGCAGCATGGGTCTGCTTTCGTCACCTCGCCAGTAGGCTCCGGCCACGTTCAACAACTTGAAGGCTTCAGGATTGACCCGACTGGTGTCTTTCACATGAGGGCCACGACAGAGATCGGTGAACTCGCCCTGAGTATAGATAGAGATTATCTCATCCTCAGGCATGTCGGCGATGAGCTCCAGCTTATGGGGTTGGTCGGCGAAGAGCTCCTCAGCCTCCTCGCGCGAGACCTCCCGTCTTTCGAAGGGGTAAGCGGCCTTGATGATCTCCCTCATGCGAGCCTCAATGACCTCCAGATCTTCCGGAGTCAGGGGACGAGGCAGATCAAAGTCGTAGTAGAACCCATCCTCGATAGCCGGACCGATAGCGAACTTTGCCCCCGGGAACAGGTGCAATACCGCCTCGGCCATGATGTGGGAGGTCGAATGCCGCAATGCCTCCAGATTCTTCTCACCGTTTTCAGACATGATAGCTTCTCCTTCCTTACCAGACATATTCGCCCCCGGACCGACCTGCTAGGGGCGACTTTCCTGAACACCCCTCTTCCTCTCCCCTGGTGGCGCTCATCTATCCAGAGAGGAGCTGTGTCTCTCCCTGCTTCACCGGCGCGAAACGGGTTAGAAGAACACCACCCAGGATTACAATTGCGCCCAGCGCCTGCCAAGCCGTGAACCTCTCTCCCAAGGTGATAACTGCGATCAATACTGCCACAGGAGGTATCAAGGTGTTGTAGACCACCGTCCTCGTGGCCCCTATCTCCCCCACACTCTTGAACCAGAGCACATAGGAGATGACCGCAGCTAGAACGATGCTGTACGCCAAGGCCAGCCAGGCGCCCAAAGACACCTGAGCCCACTCTTGGGCCATCATCTCTGGCCAGGCAAAGGGCACCAGAAACAAGCTCCCGCAGACCATGGAGATGCTCATTACCCGCAGCGATGAGTAGCTCTGCAGCGGTCGTTTGGCGACAACAGCCGCCGAAGCCGTCAATACCGCCGCGATGAGGGTCAATATGTCTCCTCGAAAGTTCTCCCAGGTGAGGGCCAGATTGCCATTTCCTGCCGCAATAACCAGGGCAAGGCCAGTAAACGAGAGCAGGATGCCTACCACCTGCAGAGGAGAGATCCTCTCCTGTCTTGCTGCAACAGCGATGATGGCCGTCCACATCGGAGCGGTACCTAGCAGCAAGGCTGAATTAGAAGCGGTGGTGTAGTAGAGCCCAACGCTGAAGAATATCTGATAGACACCTATTTGCGCTAAGCCTACCAGAACTATCCAGATCCAATCCCTCCTTCTTATGACTGGTTTCCCTTCTGCCATCCACACCCAGATAACCATCAACACAGCCGAGGCCAGAAAGCGGAGCGCGGCGAAGGCCAATGGTCCTATCTCCCGCAAACCGTACTTGGCAACGCTGAAGGTGGCTGCCCAGACTACCACTACAAAGAGGACCCCAAGGTCCGTGCGAGTCAAGCGAACTGTCATCAACCCTCCACTGTAAACAACAACCTCTCGCCTCTTGGGGCGAGAGGTTGCCCGCGGTTCCACCCAATTTCGACAACGGATTACGTTGTCCTCGTTGTGGCTGATAACGGACGCCTCCGCGACCCCATACTCAGGACCTGATATATCCTTTTCCGGGGCCGGGCTCCCGGGTGGTTTTCCCTAAGGCCCTTGCTGGGGGGCTTCCAGTCTGTGACCCCTCCTCCCTGGAAGTGGTACCTCAGGTACTCGTCCCGCTCATCGCCTTTCGCTTCATGTAAGTCAGCAGATCTATGCTGACGCCTTCCAGTGGGCGGTATAGGACTTGAACCTACGACCTCTACGATGTCAACGTAGCGCTCTAGCCAACTGAGCTAACCGCCCAACTAGAGTAATTATACCACCGAAGAGCGTAAATGGCAAACTAATCACCCTAGCAGCAGGTGGAAAACCGAATGCGCTTGCTCCTTGACACCTGCCTGTAGCTGTGTAATACTTTTGTCTATCGGCTTGAAACCCCAAGAACAATCGAGGTGCCACTCCGGCTCGGCAATTCATCAGGAGTAAGCTTGGTAGAGGACCTCATAAGAGGTATTGCATGGATTCGAGGGCACGCCCACACCCTAAGACACAAACGACTAGGAGGAGAGAAATGACAGCCCTGGTTAGCGCTGACGTTTTTCCAGCAGCAGAGCACTATGCCTATCTCAATGCTGCATCAGTTGCCCTCATGCCGAAGGTAGCGGCAGAGGCCATTCTGGATTGGCAGAGAGATTTAGCTCTGCGAGGCACCGTACATTTCGATGAGGAGGCCGAGGCCAAGGTATTCGATGACTTGCGTCAGGCGACCGCTCGTCTCCTTGGGGCCCAACCTGACGAGATCGCCTGTGGCTCGAACGCTTCTGAGGCGCTGTGCTCTATAGCCTGGGCTCTTAGCCCTGGAGCAGACCGAAACGTAGTCAGCGCGCGCGTCGACCATCCCACCACCGTCTATCCCTGGTCGAGGGTGGCGCGCTTGACCGGCTGTGACGTGCGGCTCGTTCCGGACCGGGACGGTCTGATAGACCCGAACGAACTGATGGACCTCATTGATGCGCGCACCTCTGTGGTTTGCATCAGCCATGTGCAATACTCAACTGGGCAACGCCTGGATCTGACTGCGTTGGCCGAAGTGGCCCACAATCATGGGGCACTCCTGGTAGTTGATGCCACCCAGTCAGTAGGAGCTGTGCCCATAGATGTTGTGGCCGAGGACATCGATGTTCTGGTGGCCTCTGGATATAAGTGGCTCTGTGGCCCCTTCGGCGCGGCGGTGCTCTTCGTGCGCCGTGATCTCCATGATAAACTCGAGCCTGGCCTGGTGGGGTGGCGGAGTACGAAAGAGGTGTGGGACTTTCGAGCTGATCGGTTAGAGTGGGCACCAAGCGCCAGACGCTTCGAATTCGGCACTATGGCCTATGGTTGCGCCATAGGGCTGGCCACAGCTATCGAATACCTGCTGGGCATAGGTGTCGATAAAATCCATACCTACAACCTGGCGCTGACTGATCGCCTTGCCGGGGGGCTTGCCGAACTGGGCGCGCACTTCGTCTCTCTTCCTGTGGATGATCAACAGACTTCGATCGTCACCGCGCGGTTCCCAGGGCACGATCAGGCCCGGGTCGCCCGGCGTTTGAATGAGGAGGGAGTCGTGGTTTCACCACGCATCGGCGCCATCCGCTTCTCCCCGCATCTATACAATACCACCGATGACATAGATCGCGCTCTGCAAACGGTACGAAGCGTTCTCAGGGAAGCTTAAGGCTGGGAAGGCACACACCCAGGGCAGCGGCAGCCGATGGGCGGAAGACTGCACGAATGCTTGACATCGTTCTCCGCCTGTGGCATATTATTGCTCGTACTATACTGGCGCTAGTACTATCTGCTCTGCTGGTTCTCCGAGGGACGGCTTGCCAGAATAAGGAAGCCCCACGGCCTCCTGCCACAACAGTGTAGGTACTAGCAGAGCTTGTAAGCCGAAACACAAACCTTAAGGAGGGAGAGAATGAAAGCGCTGATTAGCCCTGATGCTTTTCCGACGGCGCGGCAGTACACCTACCTCAACGCCGCATCAATCGCCCTCATGCCGGAGATAGTGGCCGCCGCCGCCGTGAGCTGGCAGCGGGAGTTCGGTATGCTAGGCACCGTGCACCTGGATGAAGAGGCCGAGGCCAAGGTATTCGACACCTTGCGTCAAGCTGGGGCGCGTCTCCTTGGAGCCCAGCCCGACGAAATCGCCTGTGGCTCGAACGCTTCCGAGCTCTTGTGCTCTCTGGCCTGGGCACTGAGCCCCGGACCGGAAGAGAACGTAGTCAGCGCGCAGGTGGAGTTCCCCACTGTCGTCTATCCCTGGTTGAGGGTAGCCCAGTTGACCGGCTGCGACG
>JBFFDV010000216.1:0-4726 GCA_041559215.1 Anaerolineae bacterium
ATGATGGAGGCCTATCCAGAGGCCGTTCTCTGGGCGAAGCCCAACGCCGGCGTCCCCCGTCTAGTGCAAAGACATATCCAATATGACGCCACCCCGGAGCTCATGGCCCAGTACGCCCGCCGGTATGCCGAACTGGGAGTAAGGATCATCGGCGGCTGCTGCGGCTCTACACCTGAACACATCGCCGCCATGGCCCGAGCCCTGGGCAAGCGCTAGATCATTCGTTGTCCCCTATATGTTGGGGCTTGCGC
The DNA here is from genome assembly GCA_041559215.1 of Anaerolineae bacterium. Classification (GTDB taxonomy): domain Bacteria; phylum Chloroflexota; class Anaerolineae; order UBA7937; family B3-Chlor; genus JBFFDV01. The sequence continues at coordinate 252 of JBFFDV010000216.1, forward strand.
CCAACCGCTCCGCAAGCCCCTGCAACACTATCACCGTGCCTAAACGAATTCCACAGCCAGCCTTATCATCTGGCTAGCGTAACCCCATTCGTTGTCGTACCAGGCCATCACCTTTACCAGGTCTCCATCCACCACCTGTGTCATGCCCAGATCGACGATGGAAGCCCGGGGATCTTTGATGATGTCGGAGGAAACGATGGGGTCCTCTGCCACTCCCAGGATGCCTTTGTACCTTTCGCTCTCCGCTTCCTCTCTGAAGATGCTGTTCACCTCGTCCACGGTGGTTTCTCTCTCGGTCAGGAAGACGATGTCCGAAATGGAGCCCACCGGGATTGGGACGCGCACCGCAACGCCATCGAACTTCCCCTGGTGCTGCGGAAGGGCCTTAGTAGTCGCTACCGCTGCACCTGTCGAGGTAGGGACGAGGTTGGCAGCACCCGCCCTGCCTCTTCTTATTCTGCGGTTGGGCCCGTCGACAATCGACTGGGATGAAGTATAGGCGTGAATCGTGGTCATGATGGCCTTCTTCACACCGATTCTCCTTCCCATAACCTCAACAACCGGCGAGATGGAGTTGGTGGTGCAGCTTGCGCAGGATATGATCCGTGGTGCCTCCTCTTCCGGTGTATTGACTCCGTGGACAACCGTGTCAACATCTTCGCTCTTTGTTGGCGCAGAGAGGATCGCGTATTTTGCGCCAGCGTGGAGATGTTTCTCCAAGTCCTCCCTTCTAGTAAACACGCCGGTGCACTCAAAGGCGATGTCAATTCCCAACTCGCCCCAGGGAAGTTGGGCAGGGTCTTTTTCGTGAAACATCTTGTACTTCTTGCCGCCTATGACCAGGTCATCGCCGTCCACCTCGACCGTTTTCTCGAACCTACCGTAGACGGTGTCATACTTCAGCAGATAGGCCAGGTTATCCGTTGGAACCAGGTCGTTGATGGCTACGGGTTCCAACTCCGGCACATCCAGCATGATTCTGAAGACCGCTCTCCCTATCCGTCCAAATCCGTTAATCGCTACTTTGGCCACAATCTACCTCCTGTTTAATTCTCTCCAAACGATACATCCAATCCTTTATTCCGTCATCTCATCTTGAGGATTCACTACCGGGCTGGGTTGGCGCGATAGTGAAGCCATCCTCCCCATGAAGGTGAAAGCCAATGTGGACGCCAGGCCCAGGCCAAGGGCTAGCTGCCAAATGGAGACAGGCGCGACATTGTCGTAGACATATCCCATCATGATGGGACCGGCGCCCCAGGCGATGCCTCCTACTACCCCGAAGACCCCCATATACCTTCCGCGCATGTCGATAGGAGCGACCTTGGCCACGAAGGCTATGGACGTGGGTGCCCAGATCAACTCACCGACCGTCATGACAACCATCGCCAAGAGGAACAGCCAGAAGCTGTTAGAAAGGGCGGCCACCAGAGCACCCAGGCCGGTCCAGAAGGCACCGGCGGCCATGACATAGGTCTCAGGGTACTTCTCCGTGATCCTGGTTACGGCGAACTGGAAAAAAACCACCATAAGGGCGTTGGTGGTCATGATCAGGCCAAAGCCGCTTTCCAGTATGCCGAAGCCCTCCTTCATATAGACCGGCAGAAGCTCCATGAAGGGCATGTAGGCCGTCCACAGCAAGGCAGAAGCCCCACAGAAGGCCAGGAAGTAGAAATCGCGGAAGATACGTCCATAAGCTCCCGCTGGTCGGTGAACCTCGTCCATCTCAGGCAATTCTGGCTTGGTCTCTTTTACTAGGAAGATGACCAATACCAGAACAACGCTGGCCGTCACTGCTGCCGCACTAAAGGAAAGGAGGTACGAGGTGGCCGCCAAGAAGCCCCCTACCGCCGGGCCTATGGCCACCCCCACGTTGGACACCATCCTCAGGAGGGCATAAGCCCCGGCCCGCTTCTCTTCCTCGATGAGGTCGGCAATCATGGCATCGGAGCCGATACGGGAGGCGGGTTCGATGAGCCCGCTGAGGGCGATGAGCACGGCATAGGCCTCCAGAGAGCCCAGGAGGGCAAACCCCAGCATGATGAAGACCTCGTTCAACAGACCTGCGACCATAGCTGGCTTACGCCCGAACCTATCCACCACCGGACCCCAAACCGCCTGGGAGAAGAGGCCCACCCCTGAACTGATGGCGAACAGGACACCAACGGTGGTAAGGGGGATATTCAGCCTCTGCCGGAGATAGATGGCCAAGAAAGGCCAGACGAGGCTGCCCCCTGCGGAGCCGACTAACCGGCCACAGAACAGGATCCAGAACTGAAAGGGGTATTCGGCTATGGTCCTTTTGACCCTCGAAACCATTTGTACTCCCGAAGATCTATGACTAGTCGCTTTGGAGATGAGCCTTCCTCATGAAGACTGGGCCAGCCTTCGCGATTCTCAGATTATATCATCAAATGACGACCTTTGGCCATGAACTCCACATCGAGCATGTTGTAGCCCGTATTATTAGAACATCTGTGCTACTTCTAATACAGATTTTACCTCTTGTCAAGGTGAAGTGAAAAAAGGGGGGGCAGGCGTGGGGGTGCAAAGGGCTGGGGAAACAACACGCTGAAGATGATCCCCATCCCAGACGGCGCTTCCCTTTGATGATTTGCCGGAGGGCTGAGCTAGTCTTTCGCTCTTCTTTGCCTTATCCAGCCAGCGTAAAACCCGACAGCAAGAATACCGAATAGGACAGTGTTGAGGATGTATAGTCCAATCCCCACCCAATCGTCGGGCATCCTAGAGACATACCTGACTGTACCGTACGCTTGGAGAACAAAGCCAATACTAAAAAGGAGCGCAAAAATCCATAATCGACCTGACTTCTTCATGTTCATCTTCACTCCCAGGATGGGGGTCGTCGTGCACCAGCTTGGGTGTCGCTACCAATATCGAGGCCGGCGCCTTGCCACCGCTTCCAACAAGATCCTCACGTAATTTGGATCGCCCCGAACCTCGCCAGAGAACCCAGTGTCAGCTAGTTCGGTCCTGCCGTAGAGGCGAACCAGTTCCTTCGCTCGATCCGCCATGGGCTCAACCATGCTAGCCAACGCTTCCACACTCTCCACAGATGGCTGAAGTTTACTTACCCTGACCCGATAATCATCGATCAGTTGGAAATACTCCGAACCTCGATCGAACTGGTCACGGGGGAGAGTGTAGCCAGCGGCTACCAGCTTCTCCCACACCCGGAAGACGACGCCGATTTTTTCCGAGTTACGAAACCACCCAGCCCCATGGAGTTGAGTCAACGTAGCGTTGACCTCCTGGATCAGTCGGTCAACATCGGAGACCTCCTCGGCTGATGGTCTGTCCTCAGAGGCCGGGGGGATAAGTGTGGCTAGATAATCCTGGATTCTCTCGGTCAAACCGACACCTGTCTGTGCTTTCACACCATCCTCGATATCCAACAGCAAGGTCGCTAGGTCTCGAAGACCTGACCTCGGCAATCCAGTCGCCTCACCGAGATCGCGAGCCTCTTTGGCAAACGAAAGCATCTTCCTGGAGAAGTTCAGGACATCTCCGAAGCCGAGGCTCTCCTTTTCCCAGCTACGCTTCCTTCTAGGCATCTCTCTGGTCCTCCCTGTTACTCAATTATCCTCTGGGGCGATTCCCTGCGCGTCACTACAGAAGGTATTTTATCAAGGTATGGGGGCAAGGGCAAGCCCTTCTATGAGTTCAGGGCAGATGAGGAGGTGCAGAGGGCGCAGGGTGTCCCCCGCACATAATCTACCTATCCCTCACCAGCGGATGCCACAACTGCCAGCCTGTGTGACAAGCGCGGGCGGAGGGTGATGGAGGCAAGATGAACCATCCTCGCCCTATGCGGTTATTATGGGTTGAGGGTTCTCCGCAAGACAGTAAGGAGGCTTTGCAAAATGAAAGATCAGCATAGGCTTGCGAAATTGGCACTGGCCCTGGTCCTGACGGCTGTATTGCTTGCCGCTTGCAGTGGCGTACAGATCACGGAACCATCGGGGACGGAACCCGCGGCCCAGCCGACAGTCACGGTGCCGAGTCCGACAGCGCAGGTGAGCATCCAGCCAACACCCACGAGTGAGCCCGCCTCGACGCCCTCCTCGTCAGTGGACGAGATTGTGGCCAGCCTGGAAGATCTGCCCTTGGAGGATTTCTTCGAGGAATCCTACAAGCAGCTATTGCTCAGGGATCCCGAACACCTTACGGAACTGCGCATCGCCGGGTATTACGGTATGCGGAATGACCAACTCAACAACCTTTCAGATGTTTATATCCACGAGACTCAGGATTTGGAAGCCGCCATCTTGGACCTGCTGCGAACCTATGACCGCGCCGAGCTAAACCCAGAGCAGCAAGTTTCATACGACGTCTACGAATGGTACCTCGATGCCCGCGTCCGTGGCCACCAATTCATGTATTACGATTATCCCGTTCATCACATGGTTGGAAGCTACCAAGATGAGTTGATTAGGTTATTCACCGAATATCAC
>JBFFDV010000217.1:0-4704 GCA_041559215.1 Anaerolineae bacterium
ACCTCAGCAACTTCCTTCTCTGTGGTGTCCCTGCCCAGGACCTTGATCCAACGTGCATCGCTGATGCCGTGCTCTCGGAAAAGATCCACGGCTACATCATCCCAGCCTCCCCTGAATTGCACTATGCAGGGGATATTGGGTTGCCCTCCATTTTGAGGATACAGTTCCTTGAAGGCCTTGATCAAGCCTCTGGCCGCATTGTCCAGTTGCTGGCTGGACACGCACGACACGAACAGGTAGCCCTCGATTTGGGGCTGGGACAGGATGACCTTCGTTATCCTATAGAACTTGGAGCCTACCGGGTTGCCGGAGCTATCGCAGAAGTTGATGGGATAGTACCCCAAGGGCACCAGTTCATCCATGATGGTCAGGCCCGTTCCAGCGCCGATGGCATCAAAACCGACGGATACCTTGCCGGTGCTCCTGGCATAGGAAGCATCAGGGTCTATCTGCACGAAATGCACCGTCCCTCGATGGTCGTTCTCGTCTATGGTGGCCGCCGCGATCTCCAGGAGGGTGGCTGCCCGATCACCTGCCTCCTCAGCCAGATCTATGTCCAGCGTGGTCTGTCTCGCCAAGGCATCATCGTCGATGTCCACTCTGGCGTCCAGGGCCATCGGGCCTCCATCCGTCAAGGCAAGGGGGTTTATCTCCGCCAGTTTGCAGTCATACTCTCTGTAAACCTGGTAGAGCCTGGTAAAGAGGTTGGCCAACGCCAGCATCTCCCTGCTGTCCAGATCCTCAGCCTGTCTAAGCAGGTTCATGGCATCGTAGTAGTAGAAGCCGCGCAAGATGTCTATTGATGTTGTCAATAGGGCTGCCGGCTCTCCCTCAGCTGTCTCTTCTATATCCACTCCGCCTCTGGACGAGAATATCCCTACCGGCTGTCGAGTGGAAGGATCGGCCGTCACCGCCATGTATAACTCTCTTCGAATTTCCGCTTTCTTCTCGATCAGCAACCCCTCGACGGAAGAACCCTGGATCTCCTTGCCCAGCAACTCCGTCACGGCCTGAGATAGGGAATCTCGGTCCTCGGCGAATAGTATGCCTCCCGCCTTGCCTCGTCGTCCGCTGAGAACTTGGGCCTTGAGGGCGATGGGAAAACCCAATTCGTCGGCCACATTCAGGGCCTCGTCCAGGCTCTGTACGAACCTGCCTCCAGGCACTCGTATGCCCTTCCGCTTGAACAGGGCCTTGCCCTGATACTCCAGCAATCTTGCCATATGTTGACCTCCTTACTCGCTCGGTGGGGATACGTTCCGGAACGGACACATACCCTCAAAGATATGCGGGGCGGTCCTCCGGACTGAGGCGGATCCAGCAACAGGCTGTACACAATGCAGTAGTGGATTGCGGTGCAGTCCGGCGTTCAAACCCTCGACAAACCCCGGTTGCGGCGCCAACTCTGGCCGCACACGGGGAACATAAGATTTGGTTTGCAGGAGGGGCGTGGCCATTTTCGCACACTCCGACAGTGGGCAGCGCCAACCAGACTGGAGATTTTTACCCGCTCGCCGGTAGTCATGTCGCCCAAGGATACAGAAGATGGCGAAGGCATCAACAAGTAACAGCCATGCTGAGATCAAGTAGACCGCGGGGGCCATCGGCTGCTCCTTTCCAAGGACCCGGCTAGGGCTCATCGAAAGCACTGCGACCTGACTACTGACTGGCCCTCCTGCATTTTGCCTGCCTCTGACGAAAGTCCCGAAATCTAAAAATCAAGAGGCTCGCGAGCCCGGCCATGCGGTTATGATTCTAGCTCGAATTCTGCGAGGGGAGCTATCGTCTTTCGCAGCAGCATCTCCGAATGCCCTGGCACGATGTATTCCCTCAGTTCGCCGACGATTTCATATCCGAGTCTTCGGTACAGCCTCAAGGCCCTCTCGTTGAACGAAGAGACCAATATGAAAGCGTTCGGTGTTTCTCCGAAGATCCTTTCCTCGGCGAACTGGATCAGCCTGCTCCCAATGCCTTTGTTGCGCCACTCCGGCCAAACGCCGACCGACTGGATGTAACCAACAAGAGCGCCCTGCATCACGAGGACGATGAAGCCCACCATCTTGCCTTCACCCAATGCCAGGTAGACTTCTCGCGATGAGTCACTGATGATTCCAAGAGAATCGTCGTAGCTTCTGCGCAGAGTTATCCATGGTTCAGAATTGGCCATAAGCAGGGCGCATTCGTGTGCCTCTTCCTTGCCTTCAAGCCTCCTGATCTCGAGGTTGGAATTGCCGCCCGCTGTTGCCCTCACCGGCACTACTCCCTTCCCAGTGTTGGCCAGACATTGTGGACTGTTTGCAGATCGCCCTCGTGCGTGGGGCAATCTGTCGCCAGATTAGACTGCATGTTTGGACGAGAACACGGACGAGCTGCGACTTCTCCGTCAGTTACGTCCGGTCCAGGTCCCTCGTAGGGCCAAGTCAGCCTCAGGCCCGCACTGATTATATCTCAGCGGAGGCGCTCGCGCAAAGATGGAGGATGAAGAGCGGCTGCCGCTAATTCCCGATGTGCGCACCCCGTCAGTCAGAAAGTGCGGCTTCTTGAAGTCCGCTGGAGTTTTGGTGACCATGCAAAAGACTCTCCCAGACTGGGAGAGTCCGACCGTTGAAGTTTAAGACAGATTCGACCACTGACTACTAGACATGGTCCTAGTAGGGCGGGATTCGAACCGGCACGGAGAATTCACTCCAACGGATCTTAAGTCATCAGCAGTATCTGAGTCCGCGCACCACAATATGGAGTATGTCTCTGTCGAAGATGCCCATATCTAGTAGGTCCGCGCCTATCGCAGGCTTTGCTTTTGCCAAGTCCGCAGTAGTTTTGAAATCGAACTGCTTGTGGATTAAGTCCGTAGCACTTCAGTCCGCAGCATCCATGGGTTAACGAAGAGAACTACTCGCGCTCGCCCCAACCGCGATGGCCACATGACATTATGGCCACAAAGGTCCAGTTTGGCAAGCACAGGGACTCCCTTTTTCCTAGACCTGCAACAGTCGGGAACCCCTCGGACGCCTGTGGGTGACTTGTCAAGCAATTGATCGTGGAGACAAGGTGGTGCGAGTCCTCATCTGGAGGATCAGCGGCCCCGGCGCTGGACCTGAGGTCGCCGCATACGCGCACCGTCAGGACCCTGGCGGCGATGAGGAACTCCTCGGGCACATCACTGCCAAGGCAGCCGACTACTTACCCGCCTGGCGCCTTCCACTCCAGCACGGCGCGATCCCGTTGCACGCAGGCCCGGGTGAGGTCGTCGAAGACGCTTATGAGGCGGGCGTGGGCGCCTATAAGTTTCGATTGGCAGCCTGCCCTTCGATCATCCAAGTTGGCGCTGCATTCTCAAATCTTCACAGTCCGATGGAGATAGGGCTAGTGAATCCTTCTCTCATACCCTTGCCAATATCTCTCTCTGATCTCGCTTTTCTTGATCTTACCGCTAGCCGTCTTGGGCAAGCTGTCCCGAAACTCCACCGAACGTGGTTTCTTGTAGCTCGCCAGATGTTCTTTGCAGAAATCGATTATGTCTTCCTCAGAGGCTGCCGCCTCCTCTTTCAAGACTATCAGCGCCTTTACAGATTCACCCCACTTCTCATCCGGCACCCCCACGACCGCTGCCTCCAAGACCGCGGCGTGCATATATAACACTTCCTCTACCTCTCGAGAATAGATATTCTCCCCCCCGCTGATGATCATATCCTTCTTTCTGTCGACCAGGTAGATGTAACCATCCTCATCCATCCTGCCCACATCCCCCGTGTGAAGCCAGCCATCCCTTATCGTCTTTGCCGTCTCCTCGGGCATTTTCCAATACCCTTTCATCATTCTATCGCTGCGAACTATTATTTCACCAGCCTCTCCCACCTGAACATCATGACCTTGCTCATCAACGATTCTGATGTCACCTTCTCCTAAGGGCTTTCCTGCGGACTCCAATCTCTTGATCTCCTTCGGTGAGCCCTCCACTGTGTGCTCTGCTTTCTCAAGCACAGCCACATTTAGGGTTTCCGTCTGTCCGAACAGTTGGGTGAAGATCTCACCAAAATGCCCAATGCCTCTCTTCAACGCCTCAAGAGGCATCGGCGCTCCAACGTACATTATGGTGCGCAAGCTGCTAACGTCGTATTGACTCAAGTTTGGGTGTTCCAGAAGCCGAATGATCATTGCGGGCACTAGGCCAACGTAGGTCACTCTTTCTTTCTCGATGGCTGCCAATACCAGAGACTCGTCAAATGTCCCCTGGATCACAATCGTAGCGCCCGACGCAAAAGCAGGGAACAAGTTGGCTGCGGAGCCGCCAACATGAAAGAAAGGCATCACGCACAGGGCGATGTCATCGGAACAAAAGTCGCCATGGCGGACCTGGATTTCCGCCACCAGGCTCTTGTTAGTGTGAATAGCTCCCTTAGGCCGCCCAGTCGTGCCACTGGTATAGAACAAGACACAATGGTCATCCGCTTCTACATCATCTGTAGGCTCGTTGGGGGAGAAACGACTGATTAGCTGTTCATAGCTCAGCATATTCTCCAGCGGTGCATCAAGGCAGATGAAGTTCCTGACCCCGGCGAGTTCGTGGCGAATGGAGTTAACAACATCAGCAAACTCGCTTTCCAATATGAGGGTGTTGATTTCGGAGTCATTGATCAGGTAGGCAAGTTCCCTTCCTACCGACCTGTAGTTGAGCGGCACGCAGACCCTGCCCGCCTTGGC
>JBFFDV010000218.1:0-4701 GCA_041559215.1 Anaerolineae bacterium
CGCAAGGCCCCTTCCGTGGAAACGAAATCCTCACTGCAGGTATAGCGCAAAACAGAAAGAAGTGTAAGATCTCTTCCGAAAGGGGCTTGCGCAGCAATTAGGTGCAAGCTGCAAGATACGGAGGTATGAAGGACACGAGGGGACACCCTTCGATCAACAGAACTCAGGGCAGGCCCCTCGTGCTCCCCGGCTTTGCTGCCCTGCCCATTCGCAGGCAAATCCCGAGCTTCGAGCCAGGGCTGCTTGTTCCGCAGAGGTCATCACATCGCTTCGTTGCTGGTCGTATATTGCCCCACCGGACGATCTCCACGTATGAGCATTGCATTATGGCCCTGCGGCGGCAGGGGTGTGTCCCAGATTTGCAGGATTTCGGACTGGTAGCTCTGCACAGCGAGGACGGGGTCTGTCATTCTGAGCCTCAGCGCAGCGGAGGCGAAGAATCTAGCTGTTCACTTGGAGGAGCGAGATTCTTCCCTTCGACCCTGCTCAGGGCAGGCGTCGCTGCGCTCCTCAGAATGACAGGATGCTGGCGGTTTCGGATTGCCAGCCTATGCATTCACACGTCACTCGTGATGTACTGACTCTTGCCATTTGTCAGGTGCAAAGATCGGCCACAAGGTGTCGTTCACCTAAGAAATCTGCCCTACAAGCTTGGGATGCACCCGGCGGCAATCCATTTTTGCCTCCCATGTGGGCCTATGCTATAATGTCGGCTGGCTAAAGCCTGTCACAATGCTCCCTGGAATGCCAAGCCTGAGGAGATGGGGGTGATGGCCGAGGTATAGCCAGTCCTGCGGGGGCGAGGGTTGAGCACCTCCGTCAAGAGGAAAAGGTTCTTCATGGTGTGGCTGTGATGTATCACTGAAGAGGAGCACAGCATCATCGACGATAATCTGGAGATCACGGAGAGGGGTATATCATGAGAGAGCCGACCTCAGTCCTGGAAGGGGTGCAGGTAGTTGACCTCAGTCAAGCCCTGGCGGGGCCATACTGTACCATGCTCCTGGGCGACCTCGGCGCCGATGTGATCAAGGTGGAGCGACCCCGAGTCGGCGATATGTCTAGGGGCTGGGGGCCACCTTTTCTGGACAGCGAGAGCGCCTACTTCTTGTGCACCAATCGCAACAAGCGGGGGATTACTCTGAATCTGGCCGCCCAGAAGGGCCAGGAGATCATCCATCGGCTGTTGGAGCGAGCCGATATTTTCGTCACCAGCTTGCACAAGATAGGATCCCTGCAGCGCTACTCCCTCGACTATGAGACGGTGCAGCGTTTGAACCCCCGCCTGATCTATTGCTCTATCACTGGCTACGGGCATACGGGGCCTATGGCTGGCCGGGGGGGCTACGATGTGGTGACCCAGGGCGAGTCCGGACTGATGAGCCTTACCGGTGAGCCCGAGGGCGGCCCCATGCGCTATCCGGTCCCCCTGGCCGATGTGACCACAGGCATTTACAGCGCTCTCGGCATCTTGGCGGCGCTGCTGGTGAGAGAGCGGACGGGCGAGGGCCAATACCTCGATATGGCCCTACTCGATTCTCAAGCCACCTGGCTCACCAATGTGGCCGGGGCCTATTTCGCCACCGGGAAGCGACCGCAGCGGCTGGGAAATGTCCATCCCAACATCGTCCCTTACCAGCCTCTACGGGCTAGGGACAAGCACATCATCGTGGCCGTCGGCTCGGAAAGCCTCTGGGAGCGCTTTTGCTCCCTTTTGGGTTTGCAGGAGACGATCATGAGCGACCCTCGCTTCGCCACAAACAAGGACCGTATGGCGCACCGCGAGAAGCTGATCCCCCTGCTTCAGGAGGTCATCCAATCGCAGGATGCAGAATACTGGCTGGAACGGTTCGCTGAGGCCGACATCCCATGTGGGCCCATCAACCTAGTGGACGAAACCCTCAATGATCCGCAGCTTATGGCTCGGGGCATGATTGTGGAATTGGAGCACCCGCTTGTGGGCGTCGTGCGCTCCCTAGGCAACCCGGTGAACTTCTCCCAAACCCCGGTCAGCTATCGTCGCGCCCCGCCACTATTGGGCGAGCACAATGAAGAGCTCCTCTCCTCTCTTGGCTACGACCGAGAAGAGATCGCGACACTAGAGGCGGAAAGGGTCATCTGAAGCGCGCGCCCTCTTTCAGCGGACTGCTCTCCGTGCTCAGGCCAACATTGTCCATGGAACTATCGATGCAGAAAACGAGATGTGGCTGTCGAATGGCCCGTTAGGAGGCGTTGCAGAGCAAAAGCCCCCTGTGGTGAGCGTGTCGAACCAGGGGAGCACGAGGGGTGATCCTTCGACTTCGCTCAGGACAGGCCCCTCGCCCTTCATTCTCCCCTACATGTTGAGGCTTGCGCCTAATGGCTGCGCAAGCCCAAGGAGAAGGACAGTATGCCGAACGGATACACGGGTAAGATACTCAGGGTGGATTTGACCAACAAGGAGGTGACAGCAGAGGAGCCCTCGCAGGAGGAGCTGCGGATGTGGATCGGGGGAACAGGCCTGGGGGCCAAGTACCTATATCAGGAGGTTCCTCCCCAGGTCAAATGGTCAGACCCAGACAACCGGATGATCTGGGCTACAGGGCCCCTAGGAGGCACCAAAGTGTCGGGCACGGGCACCTTCTCCATAGTGACCAAGGGACCCATGACTAACCTTGCGGGAGCTACCCAAGCCAGTGGCTTTTTTGGTGCCTTCCTCAAGTTCTCAGGGTTCGACGCCATCATCTTCCAAGGCGCTGCGCCCCGATGGTTTTATCTCTACGTCCACGATGGAGGTGCGGAACTCCGAGACGCGGAGCACCTCGTTGGGAAGGACAGCTGGGAACTAGGAGAGGCTCTATCCGCAGAGCTGGGCCTCAAACTCAGGAGCCAGGTCAGCATCTTCGGCATCGGGCCCGCAGGGGAGAACTTAGTGCGCTACGCGGCGATCGTCGGCGATGAGGGGCATGTGGCCTCTCACAACGGGGTGGGAGCAGTGATGGGCTCCAAGCGATTGAAGGCAGTGGCCGTGGCGCGAGGCAAGAACAAGGTACCACTGCATGACCCAGAGAAGTTGAGCAGTCTATCCAAGCAGTTGTTCGAACACGCCTCAACCGAGTTCGCTGGCGGCGTAATCCACAGGATGGGCACGGGGGGGCTGGTGACTCCCTATCACGAAACCGGGCTGCTGCCCGTTCGCAACTATACGACCAATATCTTCCCCAAGCATGAGGAGATCAGTGGCCAGTATATGCGTACTCATTTCGAGGTCTGGCCGGCGCCCTGCTGGGCTTGTCGGGTGAGTCACCTCAGGCAGATCAAGGTCACTGAAGGTCCCTATGTGGGAGTCGAAGGCGAGGAGCCAGAGTACGAGGCGATAGCTGGAATGGGGTCCAATATCGGCGTGACCGATGCTGGCGCGGTAGTGATGCTCTCCAACCTGGCGGACAGGCTGGGTGTGGATATCAATGAATCTTCGTGGACCATCTCCTGGCTAATGGAATGTTTTGAGAAGGGGTTGGTCAGCAAGGACGACCTGGACGGGATAGAACTAAGGTGGGGCGATGCTGACGCGGTCAAGGCCCTTCTGCAAAAGATCGCCCTGCGTGAAGGGTGTGGCCAGTGGCTCGCCGAGGGGGTGATGCGGGCCTCGCAACGGCTCGGAGGAGAAGCGCCTGAGCTGGGGATCTACACCCTGAAGGGGGCGTCGCCTCGTGGCCACGATCACCGAGCTCGCTGGTTCGAGATGCTCGATACCTGTCTCTCCAATACGAGTACTATCGAGACCACTTTTGGCCATGCACCCCCCTTGCCGGGAAAGCCGGCTTTGCGAGATCAATTCTCACCCGAAGAGATTTCAACTGTAAATGCGGCGACGGGAGGTTGGCGACAATTCGAGGACACCCTGGGAGTCTGCCGGTTCTGTTCGACAGATCCCGTCTTGGTAGTCGACTGCGTCAGGGCGGCCACGGGATGGGAGCTGACGGTCGATGAGGCGTTGGATATCGGCCTCAGGATCATAAACCTGCTGCGATCCTTCAACTTTCGGCATGGACTGGATGTGGCACTCGAGGCCCCATCAGCGCGATACTCCTCTACGCCGGTGGATGGCCCTGTCGAGGGGAAAGGGATCGCCGAGCACTTTGATTGGATGAGGCGTAACTACTGGCGATCAATGCGTTGGGACGAGGAAACGGGAAAGCCGTTGCCGGAAACCTTGCGGCGGCTTGGCCTGGAGAGCCTGATCGTCGAGGAAGACTGATCAGACGAAGCAATGTGCGGGCATGTTATCGAATCATCGCTCGTAAATGATACCAGGAAGAACGAAAAGCAAGAGCAGGAACCCATTATTGCCTGGCTTGTTCACGCCGCGTTCACTCCTCCTTCTCCGCAGGCCGACTCTCGTCCTCGGCCGTGACGCCAAAACGGCGAAGGAAGTCCAGTAGTCCATCATGCCCAAGGAATGCGGCGCTCTCCCCACTTTGGACATGGTCAATGCGGCCGCGCCAGCGTGACCCGGCCACCGACCACTCTCGCCAGAGGCGGATGACGAATGTGCTCACGGAGGCAACTAAGGACGGTTGATCCATATCGGGTCTCCTCTGATGGTGGACCGTGGTCTTTTCGACACGTCCACGGCCCACAAGGCTGCCCTCCCGGGTCCGGTGCCCTCTGATTCCTGGTTTCTCTGCAATTGTGCGCGGCCTGGCACCGGCCACAGCG
>JBFFDV010000219.1:0-4673 GCA_041559215.1 Anaerolineae bacterium
AGGGTCTCGCTCCTAGCGCGAATGCGAGATTCTTCGCTCCCTGCGGTAGCTCAGAATGACAGGTCGAAAAACCTAATCCTCCCGGAGGCTTCGAGCCTCCAGGAGGTTCTTTCGCCCGGAACACAATAGGGGCACGGCATGCCGTGCCCCTACAACAGCAGAATCTAATCAAATTCCCGTCGCATCGTGCGACGCGCCTACTCGGGCGGAACCTTGTCTGGCGACCAGTACAACTCGATATCGGCCCCGCCTGTCAGCTCCAACAACCAGACCTCGAAAGCCTCGCTTATCTTCTGCTCCAGCATCGTAGGATCCAACTCCCTTTCCTCATCCCGCTCCAGAACCTCGATGATGTGGAAGCCGAAGGTGCTCTCCACGACATCGCTGATCTCACCGGGCTCGAGACTGAAGGCCACCTCTTCGAACTCCGCCACCATCTGGCCCTCAGGGAACCAACCCAAGTCCCCTCCCTCCACCGCGCTGCCCGGGTCCTGCGACAGCTCCTCGGCCAGGGTGGCGAAATCCTCCCCGTCATTCAGCCTCTCCAACACCACCTCGGCCTCCGCCTTGGTCTCCAGCAGGATATGCCGGGCATGAATCTGAAGTTCGCTGGTGGGGGCCTCCGCGCCGACCAACTCCTGCATTTTCGCCCGGAGTAGTTCGGCCTTCACCGTCTCCCGATACTCAGCCCCTGACAGGCCGGTCGCTTCTTGTAGCCTTGTCAAGTAATCAGTATACAGCTCGTCGAACTGCTGCCTGCTCATGGGAGTCGGCGTCGCGGTCGGGGTGATCTCAAGGGTGGGAGTGATGAGCTCCGTTATGGGCGCGGGCTCCGGGGTGGGCTGTTCTCTGTAATAGCCGAAGAACTCCTCAACCTGTCGATCTACCTCCTCTGAGGAGACAGAAATCCCGTTCTCCGCAGCGGCTTGCCTGATCAGCTCCTCCTCTACCAGTTGGTTCACGAACTCCTCACCGTTGGCCGCAAATCTCTCTATCTGCAACTGCGTCAACTGCTGGTCTATGAAGTTGACGAGAAACTGATCCTCGTCGGGGTTGAGCATAGATTTCTGGAACTCCATGTTGCTCATGGCCAAATCGACGTTCATCCGCGCGAGACGCACCCTTTTCTGATAGGTAGTGGTGGGAATAGGCACGCCATTCACCACAGCCACTGGAGAGCGAGGCTTCACGATCTGCTCCGTGTAGAAGCCATAGCTCAGGATAACCACGATCAGGAAGCCGACGAAAGCGGCGATGCCCATCAAAATGAGCCGCTGTCGCCGCTCCTTCTCACGACGGGATATCTGCTTCCGCGTGAGGGGAACCTCTTTCTTCACCCTTCGTTTAGCCATGAACTCCTCCGCTTTGTGCCGTAAGCAGGACGCGTCTGCACCCCAATTCCGGCGTTGCGCAGCAAAAGCCCGGGGAGCACGAGGGGTGCCCCCTCGTACCTTTAATACCTTGTATATTGGGGCTTGCGCCTAATTGCTGCGCAAGCCCATTCCCAGTGAATAAAGCCAAGCTGCATCAGCAGAAAATGGGAATGTGCAGGAGGTTCGCCGTCCTCCTTCCCTCCAAGAGAGATTAAGGAAAGGGCATAGGAACTCTTTGTTCCATGCCCTTTCGCTCAAAGTCCCAGAACAGGTAGTCCCACCCCTAGGCCTTTCGATGCACTCGGGGCGTACAAGCCCAGGCCACGCCCGCTGACCATCAGCTACCACGGGTGTGCGCGGCAGTGTATGGCAGCAGGGCTATGTGGCGTGCGCGCTTAATGGCCAGTGCCAGACGGCGCTGGTGCCTCGCACAAACGCCCGTCTTGCGCCGCGGCCGGATCTTGCCCCGGGGATGGATGTATCCCCGTAGCAAATCCACATTCTTGTAATCTATCGAATCTACCTTATTGACGCAGAAAGCGCACTTCTTCCGGCGGCGAAATCTGTACCCGCTTCTCTGGCCTCTCCCGGCGGGCCGAGCCTGTCGTCGATCGCCTCTTCGTTCAGCCAAGATTAACCTCCCAGTTCCTCTTCCTCCTCAACGTCCTCTGCCGGTTCCGGTTCCTCTTCCTCCTCCATCTCCTCTGCCGGTTCCAGTTCCTCTTCCTCCTCAACCTCCTCTGGTTCTTCGACCTGCTCTATGGCCCTCTCTTCTTCCACAGGCTTCTCGGGAACTTCGGCCGGCTCGATCTCCTCCTCAGTCCTGACCAAGAGGTAACGGATTACCTCCTCGGTCAAGGCCAGACTCCTCCTCAATTCGATAATCGCGCCTGGCTCGAGTTGGATTTGAGCCACCATATAGTGCCCATCATGGAATTTCCGGATGGGATAGGCCAGGCGGCGTCTGCCCCATGAATCGAGGCGCAGAATCTGGCCGCCACTGTTAGCGATCAGCTGACCGACCCTGTCGGTGACGCTCTCCAGGTTCTCCTGCTCGACCTCCGGGCTGATTATGTAAACAAATTCGTACCTACGCACTCAATGCTCCTTTCTTCGGACTTGTCCCTCGACCTTGCTCAGGACAGGCCCCCAGCGGCGGCTGGGGGCAGAAAGCGTTTTTCCTTTTCTCCCTATTCGGGGCACGGCATGCCGTGCCCCTACATAATAACATTATACCACATACCATCAAATCGTGCAATAATCGTCTAGACGGGCTTGCGCAGCGATTGCGGCAAGCCCTTCGATGAACGGACCCCAGGGCAGGCTCAGGACAGGGCGCTTATGCTGCGCAGCTCCTAGACGTTGAAGCGGAAGTGCACCACGTCCCCTTCCTGGATGACGTAATCACGACCTTCCAGGCGCATCACCCCTTTCTCCCTGGCCGCAGCGAAGGATCCGGAGGCCATCAATGCATCGTAGGGAATGACTTCGGCCCGGATGAACCCCTTTTGCATGTCGGTGTGAATCTTGCCCGCAGCCTCCACCGCAGGTGTGCCCTTGATCACCGTCCAGGCGCGGACCTCCCGGCCGCCCGTCGCGGTGAAAAAGGTAACCAGGTCCAGCAGGCGATAGCCCGCGGCGATAACCTGTAGCAATCCCGATTCCCCGAGCCCCAGCTCGGCCAGATAAGCCTCAGCCTCGTCGGGGGGCCAGTCGGCCAGGTCGGCCTCCAGCTGGGCGCAGATCTTCACCACCTGCACCCCTGCGCTCGCCGCCGCTTCCTCCACCGCTTTCACCAGGCCGTCGCCGTTCTGGCAGGCCTCCTCGTCAATGTTCGCCACATACAACTGGGGTTTGGCGGTGAGCAGGCCGAAGCCCGCCAGCATCTTCTCCTCCGCCGGGTCCAGGGACACATCCTGAGCCCTGTCCCCGCGACTTAAGCTCTCCTGAAGACGCTCCAGCAGGCGCAGTTCGGCCTCGTACTCCTTCGGCTGACCCTTGGAAGCCGTCTTGACCTTCTCCAGGCGCTTTTCAACGGTCGCCAGGTCGGCCAGCGCCAACTCCACGTTTATCACCTCGATGTCAGAGCGCGGCTCGAGGGTCTCGGTCACGTGATGGATGTCCGAGGCCCGAAAGCAACGGATCACCATGGCGATGGCGTCCACATTGCGGATATAGCCCAGGAACTGGTTGCCCAGTCCCTCGCCCTGGCTGGCTCCCTTGACCAGCCCGGCGATATCGAGAAACCTGATGGTTGTCGGGGTGACCTTCTCCGGCTTAACCAGGGCGGCGATCTTCCCCAGGCGCTCGTCGCGCACCTCAACCACTCCCATGTTGGGCTCGATGGTGGTGAAGGGGTAAGACGCCACCTGGGCCCCGGCCCGGGTGAGGGCGTTGAATAAAGTTGACTTGCCCACATTGGGCAAGCCGACGATGCCGATCTGTAAGCTCATCTTGAGTTCAAGTATATCACATTCCGCGCCCAAATCAAAAGGGAGAGGGGCACCCTTGGACACCCCTCTCCCTGACCTTCAAGCTTCAGTCCAGCTATTCCTCTTACGGAGCAGAGACCAACAAGTTGTCAAAGTGGATCTCTGTGGACTCACCCTCCTCGAAGGAGGTGGCTGTCAGGGCGATGTCCCCTACGGGGAAGGTAGAATCGAACGCTTTGACCAATACCTCTCCGTTGACAGAGAGCACCAAATCAGAGCCGTCACACGTGGCCACGATGCGGTTGGTTGCGTTACCCTGGCGGATCGCGTCCGACTCGGCCCAATCCACCAGCGCTTCAAACTCTCCGGCCACTATCTTATAGATACTGTAGAACCCATCCCCGCTGATGCGCATGAGGTATCCATCGTCGTTGAGCTGCAGGCGGCACATGACGCCATAAGCGTTATTGTCGTTGGCCGGGCCGGAAACCTGGGTAGCATCCACCTCGATCACGAGGTTGTCGAAGGAGCGGCTGGCCACGCCCCACATCATGTCGCCGCCGCCGAGGGAGGTCACGAAGTAGATACCATCCTGGTACCCCACACTGCCTGTGTCGTAGTCTCCCACCTCCCAGCCGGAGCCCGGATCACTGAAGTCGTCCTCCAAAAGCACAGCAACTGCCCCTTGCACAGTGAAGCTGCCACTCACTGCCAAATCCCCTTCGACATACAACTCCCAGTCGTAACTACCGGAGGGCAAGCCTCCCTCGCCCTCGATGTGGGCTATCGCGGTCTGTCCGCTCTCGCCGACGCCCCACTGGAAAGCATCTCGCCAGATCTCTTGACCATCCAGGTACCAGACCGAGTC
>JBFFDV010000220.1:0-4634 GCA_041559215.1 Anaerolineae bacterium
GAGGGGCTGCCCAAGGGGCAGCCCCTTCTTGTTGGCGCGTGGGTAGGCCTCTGTCGAACACATTGTAATGTGATGGTGCTGATCGATTCTCGCTCCAGTGGCAGGCAGCCTCCCCTGGCTTCCCTTTGACGGCGGCGGGTAAGGGAGATATAATCTTCATAGAACAAGGGGTGATGGTGGCTACTGCAAGGTCTTTTCTCCTCATTGCGTTGCTTGGCGTTCTTGTCACTGGCTGTGGGGGCGAAGCGGTGGTGTCTCCCACATCGGTTGTACCCCCCATGCCCACGCCGTTTGATCAGACCCTACCAACCCCCACGCCGACTGCCGGGCCGGTGGCCACGCCACCCCCATCTGTCCCTGACTGGATCGCCCAGCAGGAAATGGCCATGACCGAGGCTGCAAAGCCCGAGCTCGGCGAATTGAAGCACCTGACTCGGTATGACATAGATCTGACGATCGACATGGAATCGCTGAGCTTAGCCGGGAGGCAGCAGACAAGGTATACCAACAATGAGTCGATAGAATTGGAGGAGTTGTATTTCAACCTCTTCCCTAACTCCTCCCGCTTCGCCGGCTCGATGGACATTGAGGGGGTGAGCATCGCGGGGAAGGAGGTGCCCCTCGAGTATGAGCGTGGTGGCACGGCAGCGAAGGTGGTGCTCCCAGAGCCTTTGCCCCCAGGAGAGAGCACAGCGGTGAATTTGGATTTCACCGCCCAGGTGCCTCAAGTTGAGGAGAACGACTATCTGGTCTTTGTCTACGCTCAAGGTGTTCTGTCTCTCGGCGACTGGCATCCCATGGTAGCGGTCTACGATGACGAGGGTTGGAATCTGGAATTTCCAGAGGGCAACGTTGGGGAGATAGTCTTCAGCGAGAGCGCTTTCTACACGGTACGACTCACCTTGCCTGCGGGGCTGACTGTATTTGCCACAGGGATCGAGGCGGAGCGGACGCTCAACGCGGATGGCACCAAGACTCTGGTCTACTATGGTGGTCCGGTGCGGGATTTTCACATTGTGGCTAGCGATCGGTACCAGGTGGCGAGCGGCAGGGTGGGGGACACGGCGATCAACTCCTACTACTGGCCCGAACATGAGGCTTGTGGGGTTGAGACGCTGTGGACTGTCAATCTGGCGTTGAACCTGTACAACCAACTCTTCGGCCCATACCCCTTCAACGAGCTAGACCTGGCGGAGGCTGACCTGTGGCCCTGGGCCATCGAATGGCCTGGTCTCATCCTGGTGGGCGATCCTCTGTACTCCGATCCAGAGGAGGCATGCGGTGAATGGCATGTCGTTCACGAGGTTGCTCATCAGTGGTGGTACAGCGTTGTGGGCAACGATCAGGTGGATGACCCCTGGCTCGATGAGGCGTTGGCAAACTATTCGACGGCTCTCTACTACGGGTTGGTCCACGATCCTGAGGAGGCACAGGCTGAGATCAGCGAGCAAATCGACGAACGATACCAAGCCTACGTGCAGGCCTACGGCGATGGCATCGTTGGCGGCCCCACCAGAGATTACACGAGGGCTAGCTACTATCCCCTGGTGTATGCCAAGGGCGCCTTGTTTTTCGAGGCCTTGCAGGAGCTGATGGGCGCTGAGGCTTTGTTCCAGGGCCTGCAGACATACTACAGACAATACAAATATGACGTCGCCACCCCCGAAGGGTTGCTTGGCGTCATCGAGCAAAGCTATGGCCAGCCCCTGGATGAGTTCTTTGAGCATTGGATACGGAGAGCGGAGGGGCCTTGAGGCATACCGCATATTAGGGGAGGTAACCTTGTGACAAGGCGGCGTCCTATTATTGAAGGACTTAGGAGGAAGGAGATGTAGAATGCTTGGAAAAGGGTTGCACGATTCTAGGTTGGCGCGTGCTTGTCTGGCGATGATGCTAATAATTCTGTCGCTGACGGGTTGCATGCCGATGGAGACTCCGGTCTCCTCTCCGCAATGGTCTCCATCGCCTGTCGCTCCCATATTCACACCGCAGCCCGTTGCTGGCGTGGACTTCATGACCAGCCCCGTTCTTGTCGAGGATGTGGGCTTCAGCATTTATGTGCCTGTAGAGGCCAGCTTGCCTGCCAGCTACAGTGGCTACGTCTTGCCTGTACCGCTCGCTGAGGTCTCCAATCAAGATCTTTTCCAATTCAAGAACGACCAAGAGGTCTTCTTGGCCGAGAACGGCTTCGTGGTGGTGCCGGCCGGATATGAGGAGTTCTTCGGTCTCTATCAGAGCGCCCGTCGACAAGGGCGACCTCTCTTCGTCACCACGGACTCGGTGTTACATGTCTATCATCTGCTTTTCGATAAGGTGCTGCGGACCGCAGAGGAGGAGTATTTCTTCGGCGATCTGGTTGCCCTCAGCCGGGGCATGTTATGGGCTTCTCAGGCGCAGTATGAAGCCCTGAGAGGCACCTCCCTGGAGGAGATCGCGCGACGAAACGTGGCCTACTTCGCCGTGGCCCAGAAGCTCTTGGATCCTGTGGCAGAGATACCTGAGTTGGTCAGGCAAGAGGTGGAGGCGGAGTTGGCGCTCATCGAGGCACATGAGGGCTTCGCCGAGTCCACTATCTTTCCCAGTTACCGCGAGGACTACAGTCAATACGTGCCTCGGGGGCACTATGCCAGAAACGAGACCCGCCAACGGTACTTCAAGGCGATGATGTGGTATGGACGGATGAATTTACGCCTGCGGGACCCGAAGGAAACTCTGTCGGCGCTGTTGATGACCCAGGCCTTATCCCGGGTCGAGATAGATGGTGTGCCGGCCTCGGAGCTTTGGGAAAGGATATATGAGCCTACGGTCTTCTTCGTCGGGGCGACCGATGACCTGAACATCCACGACTATCAGAAGCTCATGGAGGAGGTGTACGGCTCTATCGGCGATGATCCCAGCGTCCTTGCCGACAGTGAGCTGTTGAATGTCTTCATCGAGGGCGCTCGCGAACTGCCTCCACCCCAGATCAACTCTATGTGGGTCTGGGTGCGGGAGGACCGGGGGGAGGCCACGCAGGGCTTCCGCTTCATGGGTCAGCGCTTCGTCATCGACGCCTATATCTTCCAGCAGTTGATATATCGCAATGTGGATGGGCGTTTCCTGCCCAAGGGGTTGGACGTCTTCGCTGCTATGGGGTCCCAGGAGGCATATAGGCTCCTAGATGACATGGGCGAGACCCGCTATCCCAACTACGCCGAGCAGATGGATAAGGTCAAGGGTGAGATAGCCGCATTGGAGATGGATAGCTGGACCCAGAACCTGTATTGGTCGTGGCTGTACGCCTTCCAGCCGATAATCGCCATTAAGGACGAGGCCTATCCCGCTTTCATGCGTACTCAAGCCTGGGCACAAAAGGACCTGCACGCTGCGCTGGGCAGTTGGACGGAGCTCAAACATGACACAATCCTGTACGCTAAGCAAGCCTATGCTGAGTTGGCCGCCGCGCCACCACAGCAGCCGGAAGTCATTAGAGGCTACGTGGAGCCCAACCCGGAGGTGTATGCCAGGCTGGCGGCGCTGACCCGGATGACCACTGACGGGTTGGGAGAGCGAGGCTTGCTATCGGAGCAAGACAGGGACAGTTTGGATAGGCTAGAGGGCTTGTTGCTCTCCTTGAAGACCGTCGCGCAGAAGGAGCTGATGGGAATGTCCTTGACTGAAGATGAATACTACCTCATCAACTTTTACGGCGGTGCGTTGGAACGTTTGACCGCTGCTGGCGCCGATACGGAAGAAGAGCGGGCGGGTCTGGCGGTTCTTGAGCTTGAGGAAGAAGAGGCCGCGGTTATTGCCGACGTGGCTACCGATCCCAATAGCCGCACAGTTCTGGAAGAAGCCATAGGTAAGATCTTCGAGATATATGTGGTGGTGGAGATAGAGGGACAGTTGACGATAACCGAGGGCGGAGCCTTCTCCTACTATGAGTTCGTCCGGCCGATGGGCGATCGCTTGACCGACGAGAACTGGCGGGAGTTGCTGAACAGTGGTCAGGCCCCTCCACGACCGGAATGGACTAGGAGCTTCGTCGTGGACTAGGGAGCTGTTGACGCCTTGAGTATGCCCATAGATGACGGATATTCGAACAAGGCAAGAATCTGGGCCCTTTCGCTAGCCATAGCTGCCACCTGCTGCTTGGCGGCCCTAGCCGTGGGCGGCTGTGATGCGAACTTGGGTTCCATCGATTCATCCCCTGAGGCGAGCGCCACGGCGACTGATACTCCTACTCCGACACTTACACCTACCCCCACCAGCACCCCGACGCCCACACCTACTCCTGCTTCCACCCGCCCCCGATACAGCTTCCACGTCGAACTGGACTACTGGAACCACCGCTTGGACGTGCAACAGCACGTGGAGTACACCAACCTTACCGGCCAGGCCCTGGAGGAGCTAGCCTTCAACGTCCCCTTCAACCACCACGCGGGGGTTTTCTCCCTCAGGGAGGCGAGTCTGCAACTGGGCGCCCAGCAGTTCAGTCCAACCTACTCCCTTGAGGATACGGCGCTGTGGGTTACGCTTCCTCAACCTCTCGGTGCCAACGAACGACTGACCCTCTTCTTCGATTACTCTCTCTCGCCGCGGCCCATGATCTTGGATTCCATGTTCAGCGGCGGGCATCCTGGCTGGTCGGAGGA
>JBFFDV010000221.1:0-4618 GCA_041559215.1 Anaerolineae bacterium
ACCCAGGCGAGGATCTTCATCACTGATATCCCGCTCCGCAGGATACTCTCTGGCCGAGGGCCTCTGGCGACTAGCAGCCAGGATTTCGGCAGCGCCGGCCGCCGCACAGCTGGCTTCGACCACGGTCTGAGGGATGTCCTGAGGCTCCCTGAAGCCTCCGGCCACAAAAACGCCGGGCCTGGGGGTTTCGTTGGGGGAGAAGGGCTCTGTGTTCGAGAAGCCGTATTCGTTCAAAGGTATGCCCACGCTTGCGGCCAGCCTCTCGGCATCTGATGGGGGACCAAATCCGACAGAGAGAACTACTAGATCGAACTCCTCTTCCTGCTGGCGGCCTTCCTCACCCACGCAGGACAGGGTAAGGTTCTTGCTGTCAGCCAGCTCTCTTACCCTAGAGACCATGCTACGACGATAACTGATGCCGTACTCTTGCTGGGCCCGCTCATAGTATCGTTCGAAGTCCTTGCCAAAGGTCCTCACATCCATGTGGAAGATAGAGATATCGGTATCGGGGAAGCGCTCCTTGGCCAGCATCGCCTGCTTGGTGGCGTACATGCAGCAGATGGAAGAGCAGTAACCCCGATTGCAGGAGATGTCCCGGGAGCCCACACACTGGATAAAGGCTATACGGCGAGGCGACTGGCCATCCGATAGCCGTATCGGCACGCCCTGCGAGGGACTGGTCAGACTCAACATGCGCTCGAACTGAATGCTGGTCAGGACGTTCTCATGCACACCGTGGCCGAACTCGGTCTTCAAGCTGGCGTCAAAGGGTTCGAAGCCTGGAGTTAGGATCACAACTCCAACATCCAAGGTTGAACGATCGTCTTCCATCTTCAAGTCAATGGCTCGAGGCCTACAAGCCTTCACACACTCGCCGCACTCGGTGCAGACAGTCTTGTCTACTACGAAGGCGTTGGGAAAAGCCTGCCGATAGGGTCGGTAGATAGCCTTACGTGTCTCCAACCCTCCCCCGAACTCACTGGGTACTTCCACCGGGCAAACGTCGGCGCATTCGCCACAACCGTTGCACAATTCTACATCTACATACCTGGGTTTATGGAGGATAGAGACCTGGAAATTGCCAGGTTCTCCTTCCAGACTCTCCACCTCAGCATAGGGGACCAACTCTATCAGAGGATGGCGGCTGCACTCGATAAAGGGGCAGAGGGCCGGGATATTGGGCGACATGAAGCACAGACCGCAAGTGTTGGTGGGGAAGGTTCTGTCCAACAGAGGCATGAAGCCACCGATGGCGGGCGCCTTATCGAGCAGATGGACCTTCAGCCCCATCTCCGCCAGGAGTAGAGCGGCCTGCATGCCGGCGATGCCACCTCCGACCACCAGCACCCCACCGATTTTATCACCCTCTTTCTTGCCAGGCATAGCTACAGTCCTAAATGTCTCTGCATGTACGGCTACTCTTCTGTATCCAGGGCTCGCCAGACGAACTCCACCAGGTCCATGACTCTCACCCTCACCTTCTCCCGCCTGGCCTCAGCGGTCAAGGTCCGTTCGCATTGGGGGCAGGCCGACACGATCACCTGAGCCTCCGTAGCCAGGGCCTGCCCCAGCCGGCGCTGAGATAACTCGCCCACCAGGTCCGGGTTGAAAGTCTCCACATTCCCTCCACCGCCACAGCACAGGGCATCCTGACGGTGGTCGGACATCTCCTCGAAGGAGAGCTCGGGCACACTTTGGAACACCTGGCGAGGAGCATCGTATAGGTCATTCTTTCTGCCCAAGTCGCAAGGGTCATGATAGGTTACCTGTCTGGGCATCGCTTTCAACTTGAGGCGACCCTCATCCAGCAGTTCTGCTAGAAGCTGGGTGGAATGCACAACCTCCACGCCCAGTTCTTCACCGAGGATCTCAGGGTAGAAGTGCTTCCACATATGATAGCAGGCTGGGCAGGTAGTAACTACTCTTAGGGCACTGATCTCCCGCAACTGAGCGACGTTATGTCGTACCGTCTCCTCAGCCTGAGCACCCATCCCGGCCATGAGTAGGGGATAGCCGCAGCACCATTCCTCACCACCCAGGGCAGTGAAATCCTCTCCGGCTGCCTCCAGTATCTGCACAAAGGCTTGAGGGATGATGTAGGTCATGGGGAAGAAAGAGGACACGCAGCCGACGAAATAAAGCGTCTGCGCCCCCTTTTTCTGATCGAGCCCCTCGGGCACGCGTTCCAGATTCTCGCTCCACATCAAGCGCTGGCTATTGTCATCGGCGGAGATGTTATGGGTGTTGAGGATATTCTCACCGAGAGTGCGCAATGCCTGGATGCCAGCCTCCGCCCGAAGAGCATCTCCTTTCTCCTCCATGGCTATCTGTCGCAGCGCCTGGGTTAGTCCAGCGATGCTTATCTCGTTGGGGCATCGGGCGCCGCAGGTCTCACATTGGAGGCAGAACCAGATGCTGGGGCTCTCCAGCAACTCATCTTTCAAGCCAAGCTGGACCATGCGCACCATCTGAGCTGGCCCGTAAGGCATGGCCAGGGCCGAGGGGCAGCCAGCTGTGCACTTCAGACAGTAGTAGCAGCGGCGGAGATCCTCGCCGCTCCTCTCTTCGACCAAATCATTGAACTTGAAATCCAGGCTGGTAACTGTATCCCCTTTGGCGATTTCCATAGGGCTATTATCCTCTGAACTGATAGGCAACATCAGCCTCGTGTAGGATCTGCAAAAGGATCAGGTGCCCAAACGAGATTGTTGGGAAAAAACGCTAGGCGGCGTTGACCGTGTTTATTCTGTAAGAGTTCCGCTGTCCGCCGTGGATCTGATCGGCGACGATGGAGAACTTTATCTCCTCTGCGCGCTGGCGCTGAGCACTGTGGCTGCTCTCACCAGATCGGCCAGGATCGCCTGCTCCAGCAGAGCATCGAGGTTCGTTTGCGCCTCTTTGAAGACTCTACCGGCTGAGCAGGTCGCCGCTCTGGAGCACCCATCATAAGGATCGGTGCACATGTTTAGCGCAATGGGACCCTGAAGGGCCTCGACTATCTCGCGCAAATTGATCTCATCGGCTGATTTGCCCAAGTGCACGCCCCCAGCAGCGCCACGGTAGGTACGCAGTAACCCTGCCTGCGTCAACTGGGCGATCACCTTGCTCAGGAAGGCCACGGGGATCTCCTGGCGTCGGGCGATCTGTTCAGTTATCGTTTTCCGGTCCTCAGGCAGGCTGGCTACATCCAGCATGGCCCTGATGGCATAATCAGCTCCTCTACTTAATAGCATCTTCTCCCACCTCCTCTCCGCCCGTATGTCCGCGGGAATTCCGCATCATGACTTGATAGTCCCAAACACTTCCTCTTCCCGCACTATCATTGCCGTATATAACATGACAATACGACGATAAACTAAGGTTCATATAAGGGCTTTCTGGATGATAGCCTGTAGCCGAGCAACATATTCCGAATCCAGCGGCAGCAGGGATAGCTTCCGTAGAACCGGGCTCAGATCGTAGTGTATGTGCCTGATCTGCAACTCGCCATTCTCCCAGACGGCATAGGTAGGGTCGGGAGTGCCATGCCGTGGTTGTCCCAGACTGCCCGGATTTACCAACACGGTTGCGCCTACCTGCCTGATAGCGGGCACATGGGTATGACCTAGGAACACCACATCGGCGTCTAGATGGGCGATTTCTTCAGCTAGCTCTTTCTCCTTTACCTCGGTCAAGGGCAAGGGCTTCCCCAGATTGTCGCTGGGGGCGGCGTGCGTCAAATAGAACCTCGTTCCTCCCAGGGTCACCGTTTCTTGGGTGGGGAGGTTGCCCAGATAGTCGAGATCAAGTTCTTGTAGCATCTGTCGCGTGTAGCCCCTGGTGGCGTCTGACAACTCTTCTAACTCAGGAGGGCAATGGGAAGCGATGTCCCTGGCTGCGGCCTCATCATGATCGCCCCGCATGGCATGAGTCGCATTGGACTCGATCCAGGACAGACAGAGTTTTGGCTCCGGTCCATAGCCCACGATGTCGCCAAGGAACAGGACGGCATCGGGCTTGCTCTCCACTGCTTGCAACGCTTGCAGGGCGTCGAAATTGCCATGCAGATCAGAGAATACGAGTATCTTCACGGTCTACAGCCTTTTCAGATAAATTATACCAAGTTATTCCAGAATTCACAAACCATCCTTTCGGGGGGTCTTGCACAGCAATTGGGCGCAAGCTTGAGTATGTAGGGGGGAATGAAGGGCCAGGGGACACCCCTCGCACTTCCTGGGCTTTTGCTGCGCAACGCCTGTGAGGAGATCGCAAAACGCTTCTCAGGGCTGTCGCTGGAGTCATGCTGAGCAGGCTCTGGGGTGTATCGAAAGGCGTACTCCAGCAGGTAGCGGGACTGCAAATAGCGTGGCAGCATCGGGGTGTGGAGCATTTTCAACCCCCACCCCTTGTGAGGAGGTCGAAAAGCACGTGTTGGTGCCACTGAAACCGAGAGATACCCAAAGGGTGTTCTGTCACTACCAAATTGTAATGTTTCAGGGTCGTAATTGGGTCTTATAATGGTCGTAATCAGGTCCGAATCGTACTATAGCGGGGTATCTGTACAGTTCTGTGGATTTCGGTGCGATCTGTAGGCTCCCACCCTCTTCAGATCCCACAAGACAGCCTAGAAAGGAGATTA
>JBFFDV010000222.1:0-4601 GCA_041559215.1 Anaerolineae bacterium
ATACACATAGAGCACAAATGCACCCGAACAATATAAACAAGAGAGGATGCACTGTGGAAAAAATCAGCGAGTGAATGTCACGAGGGTTTTGTGGACGGGCTAATTGAGGAAAAGCCAATAAGGGGCTGGACAAAGGCAGATCTACCGATGTGGCCCTAGCCTAGCGCTGCTCCCAGGTGCCGCTCCCAGCGTACAGAATGAAGATACCCTCCCCGGGCATGTCAAACATAACACCCTCTTCGAAGTCCTGAACCGTCCCCCGCGTACCCCACTCTTCGAGTGTGGCCCACCCCATGCCTTC
The DNA here is from genome assembly GCA_041559215.1 of Anaerolineae bacterium. Classification (GTDB taxonomy): domain Bacteria; phylum Chloroflexota; class Anaerolineae; order UBA7937; family B3-Chlor; genus JBFFDV01. The sequence continues at coordinate 302 of JBFFDV010000222.1, forward strand.
TCTGACCTCCGGCTGCTCACACCAGAGGCGGCCGAAGCCACGGATCGGTTGCAAGAGACCAGAGGCAGGCCCTTCAACCTGGCAAGAATAGGGAGCCTCACCCTCTTGCCAGGTGTCGAAAAACCAGTGCCATCCGCCGGTGTTATACAAGACGTATATCCGCCCTTTGTCGTGCCGCCACAACATGTTGCCATGCTCGAAAGGTTGCTCAGCCATGTCAGTCACGAGCTGCGCAGAAGTAGGACAACGCAGGTGGCTTCGCACCATTGTGTCGCTATTCCATATGGCGCCCAGCGAGCCAGCAGGAGTAACCGTACACAAGGGAACAGATGCTATGGTAGCGGTTGCGGTTGGGGTTGGATAAGCTACGCTTGTGCCAGTGACTGTAGGGGTCGGATAATCCGTGGGTGCTGGGCTCTCAGTTGCCAAAGGGCCGAAGGGCAAAGGCGGCAGATACAGCAGATCCCCCGTGCTAAGGTCATAGCTAGTCAGGCAATTGGCCGCCTGAATAGCCTCCACGCTTGTACCTCTGCCTCTGGCCAAAGAATATAGCGTGTCGCCCGGTTGCACTACATATAACACCCAATCGAACGGCGCCGCGCCACAGAGTGGTGCAGTGGTTGTCGCTTGCGTGGAACTAGTAGGGCTGGCGTATTCGATGTAAGTAGAGGGAGGCAGGTATATGATCTGTCCCACGTATATCACGGGATACATCAAACAGTTGCCCGCCATTATCACCCCTGGCGGAGTGCGGCAAAGTACGGCCAGATACTGGAGCGAATCGCCAAACTGAACCTGGTATGCCCACCAGTCTGGTGGAACTACGCAAGTTGGGAGGATAGGTCGGACAGTCCAGACAACAGGTGGTACCATGGTTGGGGTGAAAGTGGGTGTAGGGGGAATAGGAGTTGCTGTAGCAGTTGGCCAAGTAGGTGTTGGAGTGGGTACAACATGGGTGGCCGTCCAAGTGGGAGAAGGAGTGCTGCTTGGCGTGGGAGTTAACGTGGCAGTTGGAGAGGGCAACTCAGCCACTGGTATCCGCGGCGGTATGTCCCCATAAGTGAGCATGAGGGCTCCCACCACGCTCAGCGTCACAAAGACCGCAACCAGCCCAGCGGTCAGCCAAGGCCTGACTCTGCCCTGCGGCGGGAACTGACCTTCGTCTAGCTCAAGAGCGCTTCTGGCCATCCTCCTCCCTTGCTATCATGGATTCCATAAGCCCGTGGTCGGCATATGAGGCCCTCAACCAGAACGGCACACACTGATCCGCAATCTCAAGACAAGCCCACATTAGTGAACGGAAACCACAAAGTTACATAAATACTATACCACTTCTGCCCATTACCGTCAACCTAGGCGGTGACGCGGGCCACTCAATGCTGAAGTCTTTACACGCCTCCACACGCCCTTGGTACATACTTGCCTCCGCAGCGGGGCCTCGTGCATTTGCTGAGAAATGGCGTTGCCAGCTGTTGCAAGCTGTGGTATGATGGTACTGCATCGGTGCTCCCCTTCGTCAACCTGCTGATACACGTTACCCCGTTGTAGACAAAGTCATTGGCTCGGGACACCATGAATTACCAGGAGAGACATGGTCAAACTCTGCATCAATTGCCACACTGAGAGCCCTCTTGACGCCGCTGTTTGTTCGGAATAGGTATGAGCTACTCAAAATCAGGCTTCATCATTATGTGATACAGGAAAACAAGAGCAAGGAGGGACAACACATGAAATCAAAGCTAATCCTGCTGGGCACTGTGCTTGCCATCTCGCTTTGCCTGTTTGCTTGTTCGCCAGCCTCAAAGCAACTATCTGTAAGCGTTTCCTGGGATGACTTCAAGAAGGAGCAGCATGTTAGCAAAGAAGTTGAAGTTCCTGTTGACGGCTCATTGACAATATCTTTGTACTCCTGCCCAGCGGAGGGCCGCCAATGGTCAGAGTCGCCGCAAATCAGTGACGAAACTGTGTTGCGAGAGGTAGACCACAAATATGAGCCTGCTCCCAGAGGCTTGGGCTGCACGCCTCCTCCCGGCACTCCTGGTCGAGAAGTGTGGACTTTCAAGGCTCTCGAGAAAGGCATGAGCACCATATCTATGGAATATACGCACCCTTGGGAAGGCGGAGAGAAGGAGCCAATGCTCACATTTGTCTTGACAGTGGTTGTGAAATAAGGCAACACATAGACAACAGAGAGATTTCCACCGGTACTCCAAGTCCTACAGCACAGCAACAGCGAGGTAAACGACGGTTGGAGACAACAGTGAAGAACTAGCTCTCATAGCTCAAGAGATAGGCGCTGAGGTCGGAGAGGAGACGGGGCTGATTGAGGGAGGCACTGGTTCAGCCCCTACATTCCTCTAAGATGCTCACCCTGCATATACCCAATGCCCCCAAACCCCGCCGCAGACCCTCCTTCACATTCTCTAGCCGGTTCTAGGCTTCCCTAAGAGGTCTGGCTGCCGAATCCTATACGAGATATGGCTTCTCCTGACTGAGACGCTCCTGGGCGCTTAGAAAGAGCCTTGGGCCGGCAGCCTATAGCTCTAATCCTTTGACCTTAATCGTGCTCTGAGCACGCCCAGGATTCACCCTGCCGAGAGGTCTTGCGCCCGGGGTGGAGTCTCGCAACCGCGTCTATACTTTCGCCTCTTTGGTCTATTAGCCAGGTATAACAAAAACCCCTGACCTGGACGTCATGATCTTTTCCGCTGTCAGGGGTTCGCGCTAATAATCCCCTATGACCCGCCCAGGACTCGAACCTGGAACCTACTGATTAAGAGTCAGCTGCTCTGCCAAATTGAGCTAGCGGGCCTCGATCAATATCAATTATACAGTCAATACCCCATTTTGTCAAACTTGACAACGGGTTGAAAACCTTGTACAATTATGTCAAATACGATGGCTATACGAAGACTGGAGCCGACGATGGAAAGCTGGCAGCTACCACTGTTTCCTGACGAAAGTGATGAAGATCAACATGGCGCCCCAGCGGCCGCCCTGACGTCAAGGTCTTCCCTCTCCATGGCGATGGAGGGGTTCCACAACTACATGATCAAACGGGGTTTCACCGATAACACCATCAAAGCGTTCCAGGCCGACCTGCGGCTGCTAGGAAGATACACTGGTCTGGATAAACCTTTAGGCGAAATAGACACCGAGGAGCTCAGAAATTTCCTCGTCTATCTGCGCCATGAAAGACGTGTCCCCTGTACTCCCAAATCCTACGCTCGCCGACTGACCACGCTGAAGGTCTTCTTCGGCTGGCTGGCAGAGGATGGCATCCTACACGGAGACCCAGCCGCGCCTATCGTCCACCAGAGAGCCAAATCCCCTCTTCCTGAGATCCTATATGACAACCAGCTGGAGCAACTACTGGCAGCCACCAGAGCCCTGCTGGGTGACGCGAAAAAACCTGATGCTCGCCCTCATCTCCTGATCACGCTGCTGTTGCATACGGGACTGAAAAAGAGCGAGTGCATGAGCATCAAACTAACCCACATGGACAGCTCCGACCCAGCCAGGCCGGTCCTCTACGTGCGGTATGACGATCCCAAGAAGAGACATAAGGAGCGCAAGCTAGCCCTACCCCAAGGGTTTGTCCCCGCTCTTGAGCAATATCTGGCGGAATATCAGCCTCAAGAACATCTCTTCGAATGCACCCCCCGCAATCTGGAATATGTCTTGACCGCTGCGGCTGAACTGGCCGGGCTGGAGGAGATTTCCTTCGAGGGGCTGCGCATGACCTGCGCCGTCAGGGATTACAAGGCGGGCATGCCTTCTGACAAGCTGCGCAAGAAGATGGGGCTCTCCATCATAACTTGGAGAGACAAGGAGAGACAAATACAGGCTCTGGCCTCAGCGCCATTATGAAGCCACCATGAGGCGCTGGACAAGCTTATGGGAGCTCTGGCAAGTAATAGGTGAACAGAGCTTGATACTCCTCGTTAACGCTCAGATACTCTCCGTTCCATCCACCCATTGCATAAACCTTGGTGTCGGTAGCAACAACACTTAGGTTACGCCATTGACCGAATACAGGGCTCTCGATAGTAGACCACTTATCAGTGGTCGCGTCATACCTCTCGTTATAAGCCAGATAACTGTTCCACCCTCCCCCAATCGCATATAGACTACCAGCGATGGCAGCCACTCCCAGGCCACCTCGCCTCATCACCATCGGCGACCTCGCCGTCCAGGGTTCATGCATTCCATCGTCCATGGCTGGGTCGTACTCCTCAACGGTGGCAAACTCCTCTCGTCCATCATACCCACCTACCACGTAGACCTTGCCTTCGATCAC
>JBFFDV010000223.1:0-4589 GCA_041559215.1 Anaerolineae bacterium
GCATGAAGGGCATTAATGTGCTGGAGTACGGCAGCGGGCGCATCGGGGGGACCAACGTCTTGCGCTCGGCGGGGCGTTTGCCATTCGCAATCACCGCTGCCGGGGATGTGGTCAAGGGCGCGCTCGCCGTCTTGGTGGGCAGGGCCTTGTTGGGCACCGAGCTTGCGGCTGCGCTGGCAGGAATAGCCGCTGTGATGGGACATAATTGGTCCATCTACATCCGTTTCCGGGGCGGGGCTGGCACCGCTACCTATATGGGAGGTTTTGTTGTGCTGAGCCTCATACCGACAGTCATAGTGGGGCTCAGTAGCTTCTTCATCGGATTCGGCATGCGCTACGCCTCTGTGACTTCCCTTCTCATCAGTGTCCTGATGGCCCCCGCTTTGCTAATCGGGGTCCTCTTTTTCAATCAGCCTCTCGAGCATCTGGCCTACGCCCTGGTGGTAGGAGGCATCGTTATTCTCTCCCACCGGCCCAACATTCGACGCCTCCTGAGGGGCACGGAGCGACGAATAGGTGAGCCAGCGAAGAGGATAGGGGAGGAGGAGATTTGATGGCAGAGAATGATCGCGTCGCCATTGTGGGTACCGGTAGTTGGGGCACCACCCTGGCTGTGATGCTGGCGCGCGAGAGACGCAAGGTATGCCTTTGGGTGCGCACCGCTGGGGAGGCCCAGAAGCTAAAAGCCGCGCGAGAGAACAAAGCTTTCCTGCCCGGGGTGATTCTCCCCCACAACTTGATGATCACCTCTTCGCTGGAGGAGGCTTTGACCTCCTGTCGAATGCTGATGCTGGTAGCCCCCGCCCGATCGATGAGGGAGAATGCGCGTCGAGTGCGCCCTTATGTCCAGACAGATACGATTATCTTGAGTGCGGCCAAGGGTCTGGAGACAGGCACCGCTTTGCGCATGTCGGAGGTGATCGCCGAGGAGTTGGGCTCCGAGTTCGACGAGCGTATCTGTGCCCTTTCCGGTCCTAACTTGGCCCGGGAAATAGTCGCTGGTCTACCTGCCGGCACCGTGATCGCTGCCAAGGACGAGAGCGTGGCCGAGTTTGCTCAGCGCATGGTCATGACCCCGCTCTTTCGAGTGTACACTCATGATGATGTTGTCGGCGTGGAGCTGGGCGGGGCATTGAAGAACATCATCGCCCTGGGAGCGGGGGCGGCGGATGAATTCGGCTACGGGGACAACGCTAAGTCGGTTTATATGACTCGAGGGCTGGCCGAGATTACACGGCTAGGTGTCGCTGCTGGAGCCAATCCCCTGACCTTCGCGGGCCTGGCGGGCATAGGTGACCTGGTGTGCACTTGCGCCAGCCGACACAGCCGTAACCACTATGTGGGCGAGGAACTGGCCAAGGGGCGAACCCTCGCTGATATTCAGGCCTCGATGAAGCAAGTGGCTGAAGGTGTGGACACCACCAAAGCGGCCGTGAAGTTAGCCCAGCGATATGGCGTGGAGATGCCCATCACTAAGGCGATCTATCAGGTGCTCTTTGAAGGCAAGGACCCGCGACAGGTGGTGAAGGAGATGATGTTGCGCGATCCCAAGCGGGAGTTTGAGGGCCCTGTGGAGGAGTGGTTGAAGGGCTTGCGAGCTTGACCGTAATTGACTAGAATTAGAACAAAGGTAGAGGAGGCTATTTATGGCAGAATCTGTTGAAGTAACTGATGACACCTTTGAGGAAGAGGTGCTCAAGTCCTCATTGCCGGTTCTTACCGATTTCTGGGCTGGCTGGTGTGGGCCATGCCGCCAGATTGCTCCCATCCTGGAGGAGATCGCCTCCGAGTACGACGGTCGGCTCAAAGTTGCCAAGTTGGAGGTGGACCGTAACCCCGAAATGGCTACCCGGTATGGCATTCGCGGCATACCTACCATGATCATTTTCAGAGATGGTCAACCGATGGAAACTGTGACCGGTTTCATGCCTAAAGAGGAATTGGTTAGGAAGGTGGAGCCTCACCTAGAGTAACCATACCTCGAGACTTCCAAGACTCGGCCGCCAGATTTCCCCATGAGATCTGGCGGCTTTTTGTATTCTTCCCTACTTGACAGGATTGCAGAAATATGTTATAATATACGTGTATGCGTACATATTTAAATTCTATAATACGTATCATGGTTTATTCACACCTTATTGGGAGGGAGATCTGAGAAATGGACAAGACTCTGCGGGAGGAAATTGACCAGCTCCACGCCGAAATCTGCCATTGCATGGCCGACCCCAAACGAATCTCCATTCTCTATGCGCTAGGTGAGGGGAGAAAGAACGTCGGCGAACTGGCAGATGCGCTGGGCGTGAACCGCGCCACCGTTTCGCGCCACCTGAAGGTGCTGCGGGAGCGGTCTATGGTAGCCACCGAACGAGATGGCGTCAGCATCTACTACTCGTTGGCTGATCATAGGGTTATTGAGGCGCTGGACTTACTGCGTGAAGTACTGGCTCAGATTCTGGCTCAGCGGAAGATGCTGGCCGAGGCGTTGGAATAGGAAGTAAGCAGCCCCGAGGTGGATAATCCCTTGGGCTCGATGGAAAATCATTCAAGAGAGGGAGGGTTTGAAGGTGAGCGCTGAGTACAAGGTAGATATGACGGTGGACTACAAGGGCCTCTTTTGTCCCATGCCTATCGTCAGGATTTCGAAGGATATAAAGGGGATAGAGGTTGGCCAGGTGCTGGAGATGCTGGCCACCGACCCAGGGTCGAAGGCCGATATGGCGGCCTGGGTTAAGCAGACCGGTCAAGAACTGCTGGACGCCAAGGAAGAGGGCGGCTTGTTCAAGTTCTACGTGCGCCGGACGAAATAGAGTAGGGAGGTTTAGAAATGGCTGAGGAGAGAAAGAAGAGACTGGCCTTAGTGGCTTCCAAGGGTTCCCTGGATCAGGCCTATTCTCCCCTGATACTGGCCACCACGGCCGCCGCAATGGATTGGGAGGTGGGAATCTTCTTCACCTTCTACGGGTTCGACATCATCAACAAGAAGAGGATGCATGCGTTGAAAGTGGCCCCGATAGGCAATCCGGCCGCGCCTGAGCCAATTTCTGCTGTACCTGTGAAAGTTCCCAACATTATCGGTACTATCCCAGGCATGACCCACCTAGCCACGGCCTTTATGAAGAGTTCGATGGGCAGGGCCAACTTGCCCAGCGTCCCTGAGTTTGTGGAGATGGCCCAGGAGATGGGGGTTCGCCTCTTCGCCTGTGCCATGACCATGGGTGTAATGGGGGTGAAGGAGGAGGATCTCATAGACGGGTGCGAATTAGTGGGAGCCACGACATTCCTCGATTTCGCCGCCGATGCGGATGTGAGTCTATACATCTAGCGATTTGCTCAGAGACGGAGGAGACAGGTACGCCTCCTCACCTGGAAGCCTGCTCGTAGCACCAACGGTGTGCGAGGGGCGATATTCCGATGATAGGCGAGCGTGCTGGATTAGTCATCTGTCTAGGGACACTTTGACCACTGCCCTCGGGGCGCGGAGCATGCCTCTGCGCCCCTATATATGCGAATTGCTTGATAAGGAGATCTGTGATGGCTGAGGAAGAAGTCAAGAGGATGATGTATGTGCAGACGCACGGCGTCGATGAGCCGGGAAAGACCGCTACGCCGTTCTTTCTGGCCTCCGCTGCTGCGGCCATGGATATCGAGGCCGCGATCTATTTCACCATGAACGGCGCCACCTTGCTGAAAAAAGGGGTGGCTGAGGAGTTGATGATCAAGCGTGGGGAAGGGGGACAGAACTTGCGTTTCTTCATAGACCAGGCTCTAGATCTGGGTGTGAAGCTCTATGTCTGCCAGCCCAGCCTTGATCTGCACGATTTGACTATGGAAGATCTTCTCGATGGCGTGGAGATGATCGGCGGCGCGGCCTTCAATGATATGGCCCTCGAGGCCGATGCTGTGATATCATTCTAGTCGGTCAACGGCACAGCGCATACCTACAAGGGAGAGCTTACCAACGATCTGTTGTCGTCGAATGGCAAGTCCTTCTTCGTTGCGAGGGGGGTAAGGGCGCATGAGCTATTGGTTCGGATGGCTGATCTCTTACGTATTGCCTTTCATCACCGCTGGCGTGTTCTTCGGCGGTCTGGCCTATCGCGTCATCCATTGGTGGCGGATCCCGCGGGCCTCGGTTTCATTGGTGGTGCCCCCTGAACGGCGCAGCATGGGACGGACTCTGCTGGAGATAGTGGCGGAGATAGTTGGCTTCCGGCGCGTTTTCAAGAGCTCCATAAGGTTTTGGGCTATCACCTGGCCCTTTCACGTCTCGATCCTTGTCTTCGTCCTGGGCCATTTCCGCCTCTTTGTAGATCTCAACTGGCTCTGGAACCTGCTCCGTCTCACACCGGAACAGGTTGACCTCCTCGCCTTCATCGGCGGAGCGACCTCCGGCACAGTTTTTATGTTGGGCGCCCTGGCCCTTCTGGTACGAAGATTTATGATGCCCGTGCGCAGCCTCTCCGTGCCCAGCGACTACCTTCTGTTACTGCTGCTCCTTACTCTCGCCGTGACGGGCAATTACATGCGTTTCTTCATGCACATCGAACTGGAGGAGTACCGCCTGTTCTTCTCCAATCTTCTTCATCTGA
>JBFFDV010000224.1:0-4580 GCA_041559215.1 Anaerolineae bacterium
AACGACCAGTTTCTCCTTGATCGGGGTCTGTATCCCCGACTTCTGGTTGGGCCTGATGTTGATTCTCCTTCTCGCCGTCTCCATCCATATGTTCTTCACCTCGGGATACGGCACATGGAGACACCTGGTGTTGCCGGCTGTGACTCTAGCCGCCCGGCCCTGGGGGCGCATCACCCAAATTGTCCGGACCAGCATGATGGACGAGATGCATCGAACTTACATGATGACGGCAAGAGCCAAGGGCCTCACCGAACAGAAGGTTATCATCTCCCATGCCTTGAAGAACGCCAGTATCCCCATCGTGACTCTCGCGGCATGGGAGCTAACCCGCATGTTGGCTGGCTACACCATCGTCGTGGAGACTGTATTCGCCTGGCCCGGTTTTGGCCATCTGGCAATGCAGGCCATCGAGCGCCGTGACCTGACACTGATCCAGGCAGACGTGTTCCTGGTAGCTTTGATTGTGGTGGCGATGAACATTACAATAGACTTCATCTACGCTGCTCTGGACCCTCGCGTCCGGCTGGCCTAGGAACTGGCAGGGTTCCGATGTGTGAGAAAGGGAGATAAGAAATGGCCGAGACCGCAGAGAGAGAATACATCCTCGACGACAGGGCGGCTGCCTATGTAGAAGATCCCCTGTGGCGCTGGCGCGGACTAATTCGGCTCGGAAGGGATCTGCTCAGGGACAAAGTGGCTCTAGTCGGCGCGATCATAGTCTTCGTCGTGGTCGGATCCGCTGCCGTTGCTCCTCTGATCTCACCTCACGATCCAGCGACTGGCCACATAGGGCAGCGCCTCGAGCCCCCTGGCTTCGTCAACGAGGAAGGAAGGCTTTATATCCTGGGCACCGATCAGCAAGGGCGAGACATTCTCAGTCGCTTGATTTATGGAGCCCGTGTCTCGATGACCGTGGGCATAGGTGTGATAGCGGTAGCCGGGACCGTGGGCACCATCCTCGGTTTGATATCTGGCTACTATGGCGGTCGCGTTGATGACATCATCATGCGGATTGTGGATACCCAGACCGCCTTTCCGGGTCTGTTATTGGCTTTGGTAATCATGGCCATGATCGGGCCCAGCGTCCGAAACATTATCATCGTCCTGTCCATCAACGGCTGGATGGTCTTCGCACGCATCACCCGAGGCATCATGCTCACCATACGGGAGAAGGACTACATCGATGCCGCGCGATTGATCGGTGTCGGCGATTTCCGCATCATATTCCGCCATGCGTTTCCAAACCTAATCTCGCCGGTACTGACGCTAATCACCTTGGAATTAGCGCGCATCATCCTGGCTGAGGCCAGCCTGAGTTTCCTTGGACTGGGGATTCAGCCGCCAGAGTCATCCTGGGGTCTGATGATCGCTGACGGACGCAACTATATCACCATCGCCTGGTGGCTGGTGACCTTCCCCGGCGCAGCCATCGCAATCACTCTTTTTGGTGTTATGACGGTGGCCAATTGGCTGCGTACCGTCACAGACCCCGAACAACGTGTGAGGGCAGCGCCTGCGGGAACTGGCAGCGGCTAGAGCGGGGTAACCACAAAATGCTATTCCCAAAACATGGAATAAACGAGTAGCAAGAATGGTACGCCTTCCTGTTATCCGGCTGTACTATGGAGCGTTCAGGCTCGTGCTGGTTCGCGTGCCAGAGATGTAGGAAGGGAGGGACAGATGTACGAGAAGATTCTAGTTCCCTGCGACGGATCAGATTTGGCGGAGCGATCGGTATTTCCCCATGTGGTAGCTTTGGGCAAGGAGATGGGAGGCGAGGTCATCATCCTGCGGGTGATACCTCCCCCAGTGGGAAGGTCTGGAGTCGCGTTTCGACCCGGTGCGCCAGAGATGCCTATCCCCCTGCCTGAGAGGCCGGAAGATGCCCATATCGCCCGGCATCCCATATACAAAGACCAGGAGATAGCGAGTGCAGAGGATGAGGCGCGGCGCTCTGTAACGCAGGCAGCGGCCATTCTGCGAGACAACGGAGTGAAGGTACGCACGGAAGTCCTCCTCGGCGACCCCGCTGAGGAGATCATAGACTACGCGGAAGACGAGGGCGTTGATCTGATAATCATGTGCAGCCACGGCAGCGGCGGCATCAGGCGCTGGGTCTTTGGGAGCGTGACGGAGAAAGTGCTACGCGGCACTAAGACTCCCCTCCTGATCATCAGGCCAAAGGGATTAGTAGGGAAAGCAGCGACAAGCCAGTAGCACGCATGACGCGCTTGCGATACAAATGATTAGAAACGGAGGCAACAAAGCACTGTGCTAAGACCGGAAGGTTCATGGGTGGCTATCCCCACCCCCTTCACCGAGGAAGACAAGGTAGATTTCGAGGGCTTTGAGGAACTTATCGATTTCCAAGCCGAGAACGGGACCGATGGCATCCTGCTGATGGGCTCCACTGGGGAATCTCCCTCCCTCACCATGGATGAGCGGAAAGAGATTTTGAACAGGGTATTGCCCTACGCCAAGGGAAGGTTACCAGTCTTCGCCGGCACGACCTGTGGCAACACCAGTCAAACCATTGAGCTAAGCGAGTATGCCCAGCGGGCTGGCGCCGACGGTGCTCTCTTGGTGGTGCCTCCTTACCTCAGGCCGTCACAGGATGGTCTATATGAACATTTCAAGGCCGTGGCCAAAGCGGTGGATATCCCTATTGCTATCTACAACAATCCTGGGCGTGTCAGCGTCAACATTGAGCCCGCCACGATCATTGAGTTGGCCAAGATACCCAACATCGTGGCAGACAAGGAAGCCATGCCCAACGTCGGCCAACTGGTCCAGATACGCAGGGAAGCCGGGGATGAGATTAACTTGCTATGCTGCGACGCCCCCGGTTTCAGCCTGATTGTTCCCACCTTGGCCCTGGGGGGACACGGTACAGCTAACATCTCTGGTAACATCATCCCCCAAGAGATGGCCGAGATGTCGAGGCCTTGGCGCTCCTGGGAAGATGTGCAGCGGACCAAAGAGCTACTTTTCAAGTATTTTCCACTTATGTCGGCACTGTATAGCCTAACCAACCCAGTGGTCGTTAAGGCCGCCCTGCGCCTTCTCGGGCTGCCAGCAGGGCACGTGCGCAGGCCGCTGCTGGACATGAATGAAAGCGACATCAAAGCCCTGAAGAACCTGCTGGACGGGCTTGGGGTCACAGAGAAATACGGGCGTGGGGAGAGAAAGACCTAGCCCATGCCCGTCAACGACGATAGGGCCTACCGCTTGCGCTGGTGGATCCTGGGCACGCTCCTCATCGGCACCGTGACCGGGACTCTGGGCAACAGCCTGGTCAATGTAGCCCTACCCTCGATAATGGCCCACTTCTCAGTGGACGTGGGCACCGGCATTTGGGCAGTCACCATCTATATTCTGCTCTTCGCGGTGACCATGCCCCTCTTCGGCCGTTTGGGAGATATGTATGGCTACAAGCGCATCTACCTGATAGGGATCAGCGTCTTTGCCGCTAGCTCATCCCTGGCCGCTTTTGCGCCGAACTTCCCCGCATTTATCGGCCTACGTGCCATCCAGGGTCTTGCCAACGGCCCTATTCTGCCCACGATCATGGCCGTTGTGGGCACAGTATTTCCCCCCGGCGAGCGAGGACGAGCCATGGGCATCTGGGCATTGGCTAACAGCGCATCTCATGCGGCCGGCCCTCCTCTGAGCGGACTACTCACCCAATATTTCGGTTGGCAGTCCATATTCCTCGTGTATGTGCCGCTATGCGTACTGGCCGTTTTCCTCATCATGCGCCTGGTGCCGGACGACAGCAAATCCGAACGTCAACCTTTCGACATACTTGGCGCGATAACGCTAACGCTAGCCACATTGACCCTGATGTTCAACCTGAGGCAAGGAACCTATCTGGGCTGGACCTCCCCCACGAGCCTGGCGCTTTGGGGGCTATTTCTCGGACTGTTAGCGGTTTTCTTCGTTACCGAGAGAAGGATCCGCGAACCCTTTGTGGATCTGAACTTGTTCTCCAACAGGCCCTACTCCGCGGCCACGACCATCTCCTTCGCTCAAGCCTTCTGCCAATTCGGCTTGCTGTTCCTGATCCCCTTGTTCTTGGTAGAGCTACAGGGTTACTCCGCTGCGCAGACCGGGCTGATATTAGCTTGCATGCCGATCACAATGGCTTTCACAGCACCAATTGCCGGTCGGTTGGCAGATCGGTACGGCTGCAGGCTGCTCTGTCTTGCGGGGATGGGCGTGGTCGCTCTCTCCGGCCTGGCATTGAGCCCTCTGGGGCCGACTACCCTCTTCTGGTATGTCGTATTCTGTCTTGTTTTGGCGGGCGTTGGCATGGGCATGATCCAGTCGCCTGCCCCGGCCGCCGTCAGCCTCGTAGTAGCCTCGGAGCAACTGGGCATCGCCCTGGGTGTGTTCAATATGCTGCGTTTCGTGGGTGGTACCCTCGGGCCAACCCTGTTCGCTTTAGTCTTGCAGGCCTTCGGCCCGGAGCTTACTCCCAATGCCTTCCGTATGGATTTTTATCTCGTGGTGATCGTGGCTATCCTGGCGATTTTGGTAGGTCTCCGTGTACCAGGGACTATAGCAGAGGAGACCTGCTC
>JBFFDV010000225.1:0-4535 GCA_041559215.1 Anaerolineae bacterium
ACATCTCCCAACGCAATCGGGAGCAGAAACGAAACCGTTTCTGGGTTAGGGCCTATCTGCTCTGGCACATGGCGGGTTGGCCCTTCAACCTGGCAGGGCTGCTCAGCGATAGGCGCTGGTGGGCAGCCTGGGCCCGCCATCTGCCCTGGCTCTTTCGCGGTTTCACCCTGGAAGAGGGGCAGGCACTCTTCGATTGGTTGACCGAGGAGCGGCTGATACCCAACCTGCGCACAGACATTGTGGATATCTTACGGGAGCATCAGGCCAAAGGACATACGGTGGCTCTGGTTTCAGGCAGCCCCCAAGAACTACTGGATACGATCATTTCCCACCTCGATATCGAATATGCCATAGGCACCCCTCTGCAGGTGAAGGACGGTCGCTATACGGGCAATATCGCTGGACCTTTGACGATGAATGAGGGCAAGATAGCCGCCCTGCACGCTTTCGCCGCCGATAGGGGGTTTGACATCGATTGGGAGAACAGCTTCGCTTACGGCGACAGCCGCTCCGATATAGATCTCCTGGAGATGGTAGGCAATTCAGTGGCTGTGTACCCCGACAAAGTGCTGAAAGCGCTGGCTCTAGAGCGGGGCTGGACTATCATTGGCGAACGTGAGCCAAGAACTTAGCTTCTTCTCTGGGAGAAGTCCGTATGGGTCCCAAGCCTTGGCCAGGATACTTGGGACCTTTTTAGGTTCAGGAGATGCACCATGCACGATGCAATAACCGACATACCGGGTATTAAGGTAGGACATTATACCGATCTGGAGGCAGCTACAGGCTGCACCGTGGTGCTTTGTGAGGAAGGGGCCGTAGGTGGAGTAGAGGTGCGTGGTGCGGCACCTGAAACCAGGAATACGGACCTCCTCCGCCCCATGCACCTTGTGGAGCGGGTTCATGCCGTTCTGCTGGCGGGAGGAAGCGCTTTTGGCCTGGACGCCGCCGCTGGAGTAATGCGGTTCTTGGAAGAAAGGGGGCGTGGCTTCGATGCCTGGGGCCTGGCAACGATACCAATTGTATCTGGAGCCATACTCTTCGATCTGGCTATCGGCGACCCCCATGTAAGGCCGGATGCGCATGCCGGTTCCCAGGCCTGCCTGGCCGCCAGCGATGGGCCGGTAGCGGAGGGCAACGTAGGAGCAGGCACCGGGGCCACCGTCGGCAATCTCCTAGGTCCGCGCTACGCCATGAAAGGAGGCCTGGGCACAGCCAGCCAGAAGATCGGCGGGGGGATCATCGTGGGGGCGGTCGTAGCGGTTAGCCCCCTGGGCGACATCGTTGATCCAGAGACAGGGAAGATATTGGCCGGGGCCCGGAAGCCGGATGGCGACGGCTTCCTCGACTCTGCGCGAGCGATCAAAGGCAGTCTAGCACAGACCATACTGGCCCTCACCAACACCACCATCGGCGTAGTCGCCACCAATGCTCGTCTGAGCAAGGAAGAGGTGAACAAGCTGGCTCAACTGGCCTACACCGGCTATGCCTATGCGATCCGTCCGACCAGTATGCTCGATGGAGATACCCTGTTCGCCCTATCTCTGGGCGACAAGAAGGGAGACCTCAGCGCGATCGGCGCTGCATCAGCCGAGGTCGTGGCCCAAGCCATCGTGCGCGCCGTCAAGAAGGCCGAGTCATTGCATGGCATCCCGGCCTATGGGGATCTGATATAAGGAAGGCTTGCCCAGCGATTGGGCACAAGCCCAATGCTGTTGCATTAACTTCTCAGGACGAGCTCCTATTGGCCCCCACCCCCCTCGATCCCCCCCAGTCCATTGGGGGAACTGGTAACACAGCGCGGCAGCCACTGGGGGAGGGGGGAAGTAGACTTTCTGTGGGGGACACCCCCACTTCACCCGCCAGGGGACTGGCCGCCCCCTGAACCCCCGCTCTGTTCATTTTTGTGCAACGCTACTGGGGCACAAACCTCAAGATATCGGGACATGAAGGGCAGAAGGGGGCACCATTCGACCCTTCGGCTAAACTCCTTCGAACGCGCTCAGGACAGGCAAGACAAGCTTTGCTCAGGGCAGGCTCCTCGTGCTCCCCGGGCTTTTGCTGCGCAACGCCAAGGACCCGAGGGTTTGACAGAGGCAGCATAAGCAAGCTATAATCCCCATTGCCGGTCCTTTGTTGGGAAAAGCCAAAGTGTAGTGGGCGGTTGATCTCTGCTTTAGTAGAACCCCTGGGTTGAGCCGAAGGAGGGGGCACGATGGAAACCGAAACCAAGGAGAGTATCCTGATAATCGAGGACAGCGAGGAGACCATCAACTTCCTCAGCGAAAGCATCCTCAGCCCCGGTGGCTATGAGATTCTGACAGCTAGAGACGGCCAGACCGGGCTGCGGCGGGCCCTGCAAGAGGAACCCGATCTAATCCTCCTGGACTTGAACTTGCCTCGCATGAGCGGGATGCAGGTCCTCCAAGCCTTGCAGACCAGGGGGTCTGACATACCTGTTGTTCTGATGACCTTCTACGGTTCGGAGGAGATCGCAGTTGAGGCGTTTCGCTTTGGTGTCAAGAATTATATTATAAAGCCATTTAAACCTCAAGAAGTGTTGGAGGCCGTCTCCGATGCTTTGAGCGAGGGCAGACTGCGGCGAGAAAAGCAACTGCTGACAGAGCAGTTGATGCGCATCAACAAGCAACTGGAGCAGCAGGTGCACGAATTGACTATGTTGTACGACATAGCCCAATCGATGGCCAGTCTTCTCGATCTGGAGACGCTCCTATCCCGCGTGGTCGAGGCCTCCGTCTTTCTGAGCAAGGCGGACGAGGGAATGCTGTTCCTCATGGATCAGGAAACGGGGGAATTGTATCTCAGGGCCGCTCAAGGGGGTGGAGAGAAGTATGCGCGAGGGTTGCGTGTGCGGGCCGACGACAGCCTCCTCGGCAAAGTGGTGAGGACCGGCGAACCGCTGCGCATGTCCAGCCCTGATGGTCGCCTGGATTTGAAAGTCAAGCCGGGCTATCTGGTGAACTCGCTCCTTTATGTTCCTCTGAAGATCCGCGGGGAAATAATGGGGGTGCTGGGAGTATCAAACCGGGCAAGCGATAGAGCCTTCACCCCTGCTGATCAACATCGGCTTAACGTGTTGGCGGATCACGCCGTTATCGCCCTGGAGAACGCTCGCCTCTACGAAGATGAGCAGCGTCGCGCATTCCAACTGGCGATGACCAGCCACATAAGTCAAAGAATCACCTCCATCCTAGACGTTGATGCCTTGCTTGCGGAGATAGTAGAACTGTTGAAGCAGAACTTCGGCTACTACTATGCACAGGCGCTGTTGCAGGACAGACCGGGCTACTTGATCATGCGTGAGGGCACGGGAGCCATAGGACAGAGCATAAAGGAGAGCGGTTTCCAGGTGCAGATCGATGATCAAACCATCGTCGGCTGGGTAGCGCAGAATGGTGAACCCCTATGTGCTAATGATGTCCAACGGCAGTCCCGCTTTTCATCCCATGAGCTATTGCCCAACACGAAGGCGGAATTGGCTGTGCCTCTGCGAGTGGGAGGACAAGTGATAGGTGTTCTGGATATCCACAGCGATCAAAGAAATGCCTTCGATGAGGATGACGAGACAGTATTCCAGATGTTGGCAGATCAGATAGCGGTCGCTATCCAGAACGCTAGTTCGTATCAGCGTGTGAAGGGGCAAGCAGAGGAGCTGAGGACCTTAAACCAGATAGCGACCACAATCACCTCCGCTCTGGAGGTAGACGAAATCCTCAGACGAGTCATGGCCGGCATCAACGAAATACTGCGTGTGGAAGCCGGTTCCTTACTCCTTTTGAACGAGGTCACCAAGGAGCTGGAGTTCAAGGTAACTTTGCACGGGCGCACGGCGAAGTTGGCGCCCTTCCGCCTGCAATTGGGACAAGGTATCGCCGGCTGGGTGGCCGAGCACGGGGAGCCTCTGCTGGTAGATGACGTTAGGGAAGACCCTCGCTATTATGCCAAGATAGGAGAAGCGATCGGCTTCGAGAGCCGGTCAATCCTATGTGTCCCCCTGAAACTGAGGGATAGAGTCATCGGCGTTATTGAGGTGATAAACAAGCTGGGCAGGGGTGGTGACACGCGCTTTAGCCAGCATGATCTGGAGATGCTGACCGCGCTTGCTGGTTCTATAACTATAGCCCTGGAGAACGCAAGACTGTACGAGGCCACGAAGGGGCAGTTTCCCGATGCTTTTAGAGAGACTCTGGCCTCGATGTTCCAGTATGTTTATGAACCTCTGAAGGCCTTTGCCATAAACGTCTATGCGCTGAAGGCGAGCGTAGAGAGAGGGAGTGTCTCCTGCACCGATGCGACGCTGGATCGACTTCTCACGTCAATGGAGCGTAGGGTGGAGCAGATGGCCACGTTGACAGAGATCCTCAATGGATTGACCTCCCCTGAAAGCACCGTCGAAGATTGGGAAACGCTGAAGCAGAGGTTTGAGGATTTCAAGGCCAGATACGGTTCCTAGAATCATGGCCCCAAGAAAAGGGCAGAGGCATGCAGTTTGATGATTGACATATTGGACAGATATA
>JBFFDV010000226.1:0-4494 GCA_041559215.1 Anaerolineae bacterium
CGTCGTGCCCTTTCCCGCTAGGGTATTCCTAGCTTTTGGGCTTCCCAGTTCACATCCGTCTAATACATTGCTCACCCTGCCCAAGCGGTTGGTCCGCGGGCAGGCAGGAGTCTGATGTTGAGACTTGAGGAGGTTATCACATGCAACATAACATGACTACAACGGGCTTTGAGTTGCCCGGCTATCGAATTACGCGCAACCTGGGTGTAGTGCGCGGCGTGACCGTGCGGTCGCGTGGTCTGGGTGGTCAAGTCATGGCCAGCTTGCGAACGGTGGTTGGTGGCAAAATCCACGAGTACGTCGAGTTGTGCGAACAAGCCCGCAAAGAAGGGTTTGATCTAATGGTGGAGCATGCCGAGCAGTTGGGCGCCAATGCAATTGTGGGCATCCGCTACGACGCGACCGAGATGGTCGAGAACATGACCGAGGTATTGGCCTACGGCACTGCGGTCATCGTCGAGCCGGCGTAGCCGCAACTGTATGCTACCGGAGGCCGTATAGCGACGAAGATGTAATCCGCCAGAATTTTCACGGCTCCTCCTTGGCCAGCGCCCTGTTGCGCCTAGCAAAGGAGCTCACGGACGGCCATCGCTGCCCGGTGAAGGGAGTTGCATCCGTCAACCATCTCTCCTATACTTGGGCAAGCGCACGCCAGGGTATTGTCGAAGACCAGGCGCTACGCTCATGTATGAAGGGTCGAGGAGGCTAAGGTGATAAAGGACCTGGTATGGACGAACCGGAGCTATCGGCGGTTTGACGAGGATGTGGCCATAGAGGAAGAGACGCTGAGAGAGTTGGTCGACCTGGCGAGGCTCTCCGCATCGGGGCACAATCTGCAGCCCTTGAAATACATCCTCTCTTGTGATCCTCAAAAGAACGCCTTGATATTTCCCTTTCTTGGCTTTGGCTGGCCTGCCTATCTCAAGGATTGGCCCGGTCCTTCTGAAGGCGAAAGACCATCGGCATATATCGTTGTTCTTCAGGACACGGAGATAAGGCGAAGCTCCATCATTGAGCATGGTGTAGCGGCGCAAAACATCCTCCTTGGTGCGAGAGAGAAGGGCTTGGGTGGCTGCATCATCGCCATGATCAAGAGAGACGAGCTCCGCAAGGCTCTGGATATACCGGATCGCTATGAGATACTCATTGTCCTGGCCCTGGGCAAGCCCAAGGAAGAAGTGGTGATAGAGCCAGTCGGGCCTGACGGGGACATCAAGTACTGGCGTGACAGCGAAGGAGTGCACCACGTACCAAAGCGAAGCCTGGAGGAGATCATTATCGGTTAGAGAGATGCAGGCCGCGATCTGTGGTGGGAATGCGCTCAAGGGCGGCCAGGAGACGGTCGCCCTTATCGCTCTGGACAGATGCTCGGATGTGCGGGTTGCACCCTCTTCAAGGCTACTCGGATCAGCCCGGGAACCAGGAAGGGGCCCAGTCATCGGCTGGATTGTTGGTCAGGCGGGTGACCCCACTGCCGTCCGCATTCATAACGTAGATTTCCTCGTTGCCATCCCTATATGACGTAAACACAATCCGCTTGCCATCCGGTGACCAGCAAGGCTCGATATCAGGGGCCGGATTGTCTGTCAGGCGGGTGACCCCGCTGCCGTCCGCATTCATGACGTATATTTCTTCGTTGCCATCGCGTGAGGACACGAAGACAATAGGTCCGCCAAGCGACCAGGCAGGTTGTTGGTCATTCGCTGGATCGTTCGTCAGTCGGGTGACCCCGCTGCCGTCCGCGCTCATCACGTAGATCTCATTATTCCCATCACGAGCGGACGCGAAAGCAATTCGTGTGCCATCCGGCGACCAAGAAGGGTAGCTGTCCCAGGCCGGGTTGTTCGTCAGATTGATCTGCCCACTGCCATCGGCTTGCATGACGTAGATCTCGTTGTTGCCGTCTTGGAAGGACACCAAGGCTATGCTCCCACCGTCCGGTGACCAGGCGGGATACCAGTCCTCCACCTGGTTGTTGGTCAGGCGGGTGACCCCGCTGCCGTCCGCGTTCATCACGTAGATCTCGAGATTGCCATCGCGAGTCGACATGAAAGCGATACGTATGCCGTCCGGCGCCCCAGCAGGTGCATGATCAATGGCTGGATTGTCCGTCAGGCGGGTTACCCCGCTTCCGTCGGTATTCATGATGTAGATCTCGTTGTTGGCATCGCGGAGCGACGCAAAGGCGATGCGTCCCTCGGGGATAGGTGTAGCTATTGGCTGGCTCACGGGGGTTGCTGTCTCCTCCTCGCCTGGAGATGGCAGAGCATCGCCCGGCCCTGGGCTAGTGGATGCAGCTGTCGGCTGAGTCGCTGTAGGCGTAAGCCTCAGCTCGGGCCTCGATCCCTCCGTAGCAATGATGTTGACCGCCACTGCATCGCTGACCACGCGGTCCCGGTTGTACGCATGGAGGATGAGAGCGTGGGTGCCGGGCGTGGTCGGCGTCCAACGCAAGATGCCGGTCATCGACGGTTGTCCTTCGGCCACTGGGCTGTTCTGGGAGTCCACTATCTCCCCGCCAACCTCTAGCTCGACGCGAACTACTGCAACTGCATCACTGGCCCGATATTCAACCTCCACTTGCTCTCCTCGGGCGACCTCTGTGCCATTCGGCGGGGAGAGGATCTCCGCGGTAGGCTTGCTGGGACCGCCCATTGTAATGCTGCAGGCAAGGGTGGTTGCGGCCAGCAGCACGACCACAAGTAGTCTCCTACGGTGGTTAAGCATCGAATCCATCTCCTTCTCAGCCATATCGCGTTGATTGCTATTGGAGTCCTCAGGGCAGAATGATAGTGCAGAAGGCCATTTTTCGCCACCTGGCTAACTTACTGGGCACCGTCCTGCCATGCCATAGTCGCGCCTGAGGCCATGACTCGTTTCCAGGAATATCTTGTTCGTTCATGGCAGGTCAGCGTCACTATTTAGTGTTTCAGTTGATGCGTACCGCCCTCTGTTGAAGATGCTCCGCCACCAACTCTTGGCCTGCCTTGACCCTGGCCTCAGGTGGGTTCGCCTCTTCGACTTGACAGGTGGAGAAAACGGAGTCACAATCTGGTTGCACTATCAGCTTCATTACGTTAGGTTGCTGAGATGAAGATATTGATAATCAGCGATGACCCCAACTCAGCCGAGCTTCTCACCCTCATCTTCCGTCAGGCTGGTCTCCTGGCCGTCACTACCCATCGCACCGATGTGGAAGGAGCCTTGGCCGCTTATGCCAAGGAACTGCCGGATATGGTCTTGGTAGATGCTGGCACGCCCACCTTCGATGTCTTAGGCATTTGCAGGGCACTGCGCCTGGAGACGATTGCTCCCATCTTGGTCTCATCCCCTCGCATAGAGGAGGAGTATATTCTCCAGGCCTTCGATCTGGGCATAGATGAATACCTGCCCAAACCCTTCAGTCCAAGACTTTTGGTGGCCAAGGTAAATGCCTTGCTGCGCCGCGCGCGTTCTGTGCCTCTGGCCAGCATATCGAGCTTGAGAGCCGGGGGCGTCGAACTAAGCCCAGAACGGAGAACGGTCCGCTTGCCTCAACGGCCAGAGATCCATCTCACCAACCTGGAGTTTCGTCTGCTATATTCTCTGATGAGCAACCAAGGACAGGTTGTTCCTACAGAGACCATCGTCCAGAAAGTATGGGGTTATTCCGAGGAAGCGGATTACCGACTGGCAAAGGGCCTAGTGAGGCGTCTGCGGCGCAAGATCGAACCCGATCCCAGAGAGTCTTACTACATCAAGACGGTTCCCGGGATAGGCTACACTTTCTCTCCCCCTATGGAAGAGTAGCCCTCTATCTTCGGCGAATTCGATTTCCAGCCCCCTAGGTTTCAAAATCTATACCCCCACCGGCTTTTTGGCACCCATTTAGAACGTTTTTTGCACCCCAATTGCACCCGCTTATGTTACACTTTACCCTGTGGACCTCAGGAAACGAGAGGTTCACGTGAGAAAAAGTGAGGAGGTGCTGCGGAAAATGGCAAAGAAAGCGCCAGCCAAACCCAAGCCCAAGCGGAAGTCGAAGCCTAAGGGTAAGGGCAAGAAGAAAAAGTGACGGTAGGGCCGTCAAGAGTGGAGGGAAGAATGAACACGTATGACAGAGACTATGACCACGCTTTGGCAAGTCGCAACCCGGAAAAGGAGCCTGTCGAGGGCGAGTGGGAGTGCACAATGTGCGGCTACGTTCGGGAGGGGCGAAAACCACCTGCCGCCTGCCCGGATTGCGGAGCCGATGCGGATGAGTTCGAGTTCTACGAGCTCGGAGATGACGAAGATTGGGGTGACGAGGACTTGGACTAGTACACCAGCCTGAGTGAATCTGTCGTCGCTCTCGGAAAGTGGACACGGAATAAGGGCGGGCCTAGGCCTGCCCTTGTTCCTTTCTTGGCCAGGACGTCGTGGTGAATCTACCTTGGTTATCTGCCACGCTTTCTCTAATGTGACCTACTTTTTCATCCCACCACTTAGGTGACCCCTTGTGCTGATCTCCTAACG
>JBFFDV010000227.1:0-4492 GCA_041559215.1 Anaerolineae bacterium
GACTATCTCCATTTCCAGGCCACAAGGGGCCACGTTTACACTATCGAGACCGCCAATCTGGGAGACGATATAGACACCAAGATCTACCTTTACGACCACGAAGGCAACCTACTAGCACAGGATGATGATGGGCGAGGCCTTCAGGAACTCTGGGCCTCCCGACTGATATGGACCGCACAGAAAACCAATGAACTCTATGTGATGGTTCAAGATGTGGGCGATGACGATGCGGGGCCTGGTACCGCATACGAGATCAGAATCTGGGAGGAAGTTCATTTCGTTGAGGATGAGTTTGAGCCCGATGATTCGCCAGACAAAGCCAGCCGACTAGAGGTGGGGAGTTCTCAACCCCATAACCTGCACGTCCCTGCGGATCACGATTGGATCCGCTTGGAGGCCAGCGCCGGGAAAACGTACATCATTGACACCTTCGACCTGGGGCATGCTGTGGATACGGTGATCCACCTTTTCAGCGAGGAAGGAAACGAATTGATCCTAAATGATAACGGGCGTGAAGAGGAAGAACCTTTGGCTTCGCGCATCGAATGGACGGCGCAGACAGACGCCTTTCTTTACATCATGGTCCATGACCTGGACGACGACGATGCTGGGCCAGGGACAGAGTATTGGATAAGAGTATTGGAAGCACCGCCGTAGCCGACTGTTCTCCTACACCTGCTTCAATAACCTCCTCAATAGATTGCCTACCTCGGTGGGTCGACCCTTGCTGAACAATACTATCCCATCAAATGCCAAATCCTCCTCCCCCTCCAGCAAAGCCTGTCCCAGCGGTGAATCCCTGAACATCTTCAAGTCCTGGGTGTAGGGATCCTTAATGATATCCTGCCGCGCGATGCAACCGTCCTCCATTATCAAAATACGCTCGGTGCGCCGGGCTACTGCCGGGTCATGGGTGACTATGATGAAAGTAGTGCTCAAGCGGCGATTCATGTCATGCATCAGATCAATGATCTCCCTGGAGTTGACCGAGTCCAGTTCGCCTGTGGGCTCATCCGCCAACACTAGGGAGGGTTGGTTGACCAGCGACCGAGCAACGGCAACCCTCTGAGATTGTCCACCGGATAGCTGATTGGGCAGATGGGATAACCGATCGCCCAGGCCCACCAACTCTAACACTTCCTTGGCTCGACGATGCCTCTCCTTGCTGCTCATGCGTTGCTCGTGCAGGGGAACCTCCACATTCTCCAAAGCCGTCATGGTGGGGATGAGGTTGTGAAGCTGAAAGATAAAGCCCACTGTCTCGTTGCGGAAGCGGTCCAGATTCTTGACCCTGGCCAGGTCCTGACCGCTAATCAACACTCGGCCGCTGGTAGGACGAGCCAGCGCTCCCAAGACATGTAGCAGAGTCGACTTGCCGCTGCCAGAAGGCCCCATCACAGATAAGAATTCGCCCCTCTTCACGGTCAGGTTGACACCATCCAGGGCCCGTATCTCCTCGCCGTCGCCGTATATCTTCACCAAATCGTTCGTTTCAACTATAATGTCATTGTGTGGCATCGTCTACTCCCTGCAACGTTCCTATCTACCCCAAGAGATGACTCTCTCATTTACCCCATTGTATTGGATATTCAAGCTCTCCGTAACGCCTTCTAGGATCTTCCTTTGATCGCTGCCATCGGCGTTCATCACATGGAACTCCCACTTGCCCCCACGATCCGATAGGTAGGCTATCTCCTTGCCGTCGGGGCTCCACGCTGGCGATACGTTGTTCGGCCGCCTCTCCAGCAAGCCCGAACTGCTCGTCAAGGGCCAGCGGCCACTCCCATCAGCATCCGTCAGATATATCTCCCAATGATCATGCTGCCAGTGCATGAAGGCGATACGATTCCCATCAGGAGACCACACCGGGAAGGTGTCATGCACATTGTCGGTCAATCTCTGGTTGTTAGGCCCTTCCACCGTGGTCTTGCTCAACCCATGATCGCCATCATAGATTATCCAATGCCCATCCGCGGACCAGGTGGGAGAGAAAGAGAAACGATCGTTATATGGCTGGTGCAAGTAGCCATCAGCCAAATCCACCACACCTATGTGCCACTCCGTTTGAAGCTGAGGAGGGATAATCGTTATGCAACCGTAAGGCTCGATACATTCTATCCAAGGCGCTGTCCAACCCTCGGTCTCGAAGTAGAACGCTATCTGGCTGCCATCGGGAGACCAGATGGGCGCCCTCGCCACGTTGGAACTGAACACTAATCTCTCGTTTCCGCCGTCGGCATTGATGATGTAGATGCCCCAAGGGGTTGTCCACCGGGACAAGGCTATCTTCCGACCGTCAGGAGACCAACTGGGGTCCATCCCGGCAGTCACACGGATGAGGTTACTGCCGTCGGCGTTCACTGTATAGATATCCCCGCCGCTCGCTACCTGAAAGACGAAGCGTCCCTGCAAAGCTGGGGTCGGTGTAGGACTCGGTGGCAGTGGCCTCGGCGTGGCCGTGGCCGTCGGCGTATTCGTCGACGGCAGGGGCGTGGGTGTCGCTGTACTCGTCGGCGGCACCATTGTAGGTGTTGGCGTATGAGTCATGGTGGCTGTGGGCGTAGCCGTGGCAGCAACAGGGGTGCTGCTGGGCGTGGTCTGCTCCCTAACCCCCGTCGGTAGCACGCCCCCGCATCCGCTCAAAACGACTATAAGCAAGACAAGCAGTAGTATCTTCTTCATCACTAACCCCGTCTCTCTATTCCACTCCTACAACGATATCCACGAAGGCGGTCATGCCCCAGCGCAAGCCTGGGTCCTGCTCCTCCAACTCGACGGTAATCGTATAGTTGGTCCCTCCTTGCTCCAGGCTGGCCATGGGTGCTATGCGGGTTACCACACCCCTTATGCTGCGCTCCGGCAGAGCATCAAAAGTCAAATCCACTTCCTGCCCGACCTCTACGAGATAGATGTCTATCTCATTCAGATCGGTTGTCTCTACCTTGAACTCGCTTATATCACCCAGGGTGACCACCGCTGCCCCGGGGGTTACCATCTCCCCTTCCCTGACCCGCAGCTCTCCGACTGTCCCCGCGAATGGTGCTCTCAAACCCGCATTCTCCACCGCCGACCGAGCCTGCGACAGGGCCAGCTCCGCTTGCGCCACATGCGTCTCCGCTACGGCTACATCCTCCGCTCTGGCCCCGGCGCTCAACAACTCTAGAGAAGCCCGTGCTCTATCCACTTCCGCCTGAGCCTGGGCTATGTCCTCCGCCGACGGCCCACGAACTACTGCCTCATAATTGGCTTTGGCTATCTCGTACTCCGCGGTAGCTTGTTCCAAAGCCAGAGCCTGAGGGAGCTCCATTCTATTGTTCAGCCAGGATACCTCGTCATACGCCGCCTGGGCCTGCTGGAGAGCAAAGGTGGCCGTCGCCAGTGCCCCCCTGGCGGCAGTAATCTCCTCCTGGCTGGCTCCAGACCTCAACTTCGCCAACTGCGCTTGCGCCGCCGCCAAACCAGCCTGGGCTACGGCCAACTCCTCAGGCTTCGGCCCGGCCTTGACCTGAGCCAGCGTAGCCTGAGCAGTGGCTAGGGTGGCTTCGGCCTGGGCGACCGCATCTTCCAGATCACTACTGTCCAGTTGAACCAGCAACTGACCTTCCTGAACCTGGTCGCCCTCCTCCACGAGCACCGCCCTCACCTGCCCTCCGATCTTCAAGCTCAGGGTTGCCCAGCGGAAAGGCACCACCACTCCGGTCGCAGAGACCACCCGCGTCACGTCCTCCTCCGGTTCTTCGGCGATATCCGGCTCCGGCTGAGGAGCCAGATAGGTCATATATACCCAGGCACCCCCAGCCAGTACCACTACGGCCACCACCACTGCTATGATGATCTTCTTCACCCCGCTTTACCTCCTTATCAGAAATCATTCGTTATCGCAGTTCACGCTACTCATACCTTAGTGCCTCCAGGGGATCCAGGCGTGAAGCCCACCAGGCGGGATAGACACTGGCTATGGCGCCCAAGACCAGAGCTAGCACAAGAGCCCTTATTACGAGCTCAGGGGAATAGTGGGGCTCAAGCACGGCACCGAGCAGAGGGATCATCATTAGCGCCTTACCCAGCGCGACCCCCAACAAGAGGCCGACCAGCCCTCCGGCTCCGCTGAGTAATATGGACTCCCACATTACCATGCCCAGTACCCTCATCTTGCGCCAACCCAAGGCTCTCAACACCCCTATCTCTCGTGTTCTCTCAAAGACGGACATGAACACCGTGTTCATCATCCCAACGCCGCCCACAAGTATGGCCAGGAAGGCTATGCCCCCTATCATGGCGTCAGTAGCGCGAAGATCCGGCACGCTCTCGCTGAATTCGGCCGTCTTGGAGACTGAAATCTCGGGAAAACGTTCCTCCAACTCCCTCAGAACGCTCTCCACCTGCCTTGGATCCCGCAGTTCAATACCCAGGAAGGCGATCTGACGAGGTCGCCTGAGCAAAGCCTGAGCCTCCCGTAGGGAGATGACAATCCCTATGTCTTCGAAGGCCA
>JBFFDV010000228.1:0-4489 GCA_041559215.1 Anaerolineae bacterium
ACCTGAGGGATAGGGGTGGTCACAGTCATCTGACGGCGCACTGGCTGGACGGGGATGTCCACGCCGGCCATGGCTCCGATTTGAGCCGCCCAAGGCCCCGCTGCATTGACCACGATAGGGGTTTCGATCGTCCCCTGATTGGTGATCACCCTTCGCACCCGCTCCGGTTGCACCACGATGCCTAGGGCTTCGGTCTCGGCGAGTAGCGTGGCTCCCAGGCGGCGCGCGCCCTTCACGTACCCCTGGACAACACTCGATGGGTCTGCCAACCCGTCCTGACCGCAGAAGGTGCCGGCCACTATCCCCTCCAGATCGACGAGGGGCAGCAGCTGAGCGATCTCCTCCACAGAAAGCCATTCGGTCTCCACGCCCAGCCCGCGCTGCAATTCCACATTCCCGCGGAAGGCCTGCACATCCTCCTCTCGGCTCAACAGGAACAGGTAGCCACATTGGTTGAAGCCTATCTCCTGGTCCATCTTCTCGGCGAAGTGCTCAAGCATGGGGATGCTGTGCTGGGACAGACGGATGTCGACTTCAGTCGCGAACTGGTGCCGGAATCCACCAGCGCAACGACCGGTGGCTCCCTGCCCGAAGAAGACCTCCTTCTCCAGAAGCACCACCTCGCGGCAACCCTTCCTAGCCAGGTGATAGGCGGTACTGGTTCCCATCACACCTCCGCCGATTATGACTACGTCTGCTGTCTTGGGAAGCGAGGTCATCTTCTTTCCTATCCTGTCACAGGGCATACGGGGCGCGGCAGGATGAGAACCCGTTCACAACTCGACCTCAACCCCCAGCCCCATCCTCTCTGCGGCCTGCAAGGCCCGGCTGGCGGTGGCTACATCCTGCACCGCTATCCCCACCGACTTGAAGAACGTGATCTCCTTAGGAGTGGTCCGGCCAGGTCTGGCGTCGGCAATGATCTCTCCCAACTCGGCGTAGATGTGCTCGCGGTCGATCAGGCCCTTCTGCAGAGGGATAATCAGATCTCCTGCCTCCGCCCAGCAGGCCTCCCGAGAGTCGACCACCACCTTCGCCGTCTGCACCGTCTCCTCATCGATCTCTTGCATCTCGGGGGTGTACGAGCCTATACCGTTGATGTGCACACCGACTTTGAGATCCCCATCGACAAAGACTGGGCTCGTGGAGGTGGTGGCTGTGCATATGATATCGGCCCCATCCACTGCCTCTCGAGGAGATCTGGCCGTGGTGATATCCTTAGGGATGGGGTGGCCTCGTTCCCTCATCTCCGTTACATATTCCTCCGCCTTTTGGGGGACCAAGTCATATACCTTGACCTTGACTATGTCCCGCACATGGCAGATGGCCTCTAGCTGGGTTCGTCCCTGGACACCAGCTCCAAGGATAGCCGCCACTTGAGCGTCATGGCGGGCTAGAAGGTCGGTGGCCGCACCAGAGGCGGCACCGGTGCGCAGGGCCGTGAGATAGGTGCCATCCATCACCGCCTGAGGCCGGCCAGTGGAGGCATCAAAGAGGACCACCAGAGCATGGATGATGGGTAGCCCTTGAGACGTGTTATGAGGAAAGACCGAAACCACCTTCAGCCCGAACTCATCGCTCCCGACCAGGCAGCCAGGCATGAAGAGTGCCACCCCCTCATATCGTGGTATGTCCAGGGGTGTTCGCAAGGGCATGGTGGCCTGGCCCGTAGACAGTTGCAGATAGGCCTCTTTGACCGCCTCGATGGCCTCAGACATGGGCAGAGCCCGTCTCAGATCCTCACGAGAAAGCACCCTTATCTTCATAGTCCCTCCTTGGCTTGTAGAGAGAAGAGGTCACGAGGGATGTCGATAGTCGATTCTATCCTGCCCTTGCCGCTCGGGCAAGTTTGTGGACTGTTTCTGTCAAGGCTTGTCAGAAGATGCGCGCAAGCCAGCCCAGAACCTTCTCCAGCTCCAACTCCTCATAGTTTGACTCCCCGCTCATGAGCGGGGTTAGTAGATGAGAAGAAGCACACCCGGTGTGTACAGGACATTATGCAAAGATTGGAATAATCGAGGCCAAGGAGCCTTTGCCAAGCGTAGTCCATCTTCGACATTTACAGATACACTACCAGCCTGAAAGATGCCCCACAGGAGTTGGGATATTATCTACAACACCCAGACATAGGCTGCGAGCCTACCCAAAGGGGCGAAGAGTGCCCAGGAGGAAGAGCAGAACGAAGGACAGAACCGCCAGCAACCTCCTCTTCGTATCCAGAGGCGTGATGTCGTTCAGCGGAGGAGGATGCCTCAAGCCACCGAAGACCATGATGAAGAAGCCCCAGACAAGCCACCCTGTCCAGAACAAGCCCATCAGCAGCAGCCCGAGGAAGATCAGTGTCACAACCCAGCGGTGCGCCTTCCCGAAGAAAGCATACCCGATATGCCCTCCGTCAAGCTGGCTGACCGGTATGAGATTCATAGCGGTGATGAAAATGCCAAACCAACCCGCAAACGCGATAGGGTGGAGGATAACCATCAGGTCATCAGGCAACGGCCCCAATACCAGGTCTGTGATCCAGTCTACCAGGAGACCGGTACCCAGGGGCATGATAGCATCTCCAGGGGCTACCATGGTTAGCTCAGATAGCCTCAACCCCACCACCAAGGCGATTATTGACACCACTAATCCAGCCAGAGGCCCCGCGATGCCGACATCGAAAAGCATCTTGCGGTCTTTGATGGGCGATTCCATCTTGATAACGGCACCGAAGGTCCCCAGGGGGTGGAAGGGGATAGGGATGAAGTAGGGCAAAGTCGCGCTCATACCACGAGCCCTGGCCACCAGGAAATGGGCCAACTCGTGAGCGCCCAAGATGGCCAGCAGGGCAACGGCGAAGGGGATGCCCTTGAGCAAGGCAAGCGGCGGATCCTGCAAGGGGTTATACCCCTCCTGCAAGGCACCTCCCAGCATGACCGTGCCAATAGTAGCCACGAACAACAGCAGATTGATGATCGGGCGTGAGCGCCCTTTTTCCGCAGGTGCGGGAGTGGCCAGAATCCAGTCCTGGCCCTTGAGCTTTCTAAACAAGGGAAGATAGCCCAGCCTTTTGAACCTTTGCTCCAGGATGGCGAAGGCGCTCTCCGCATCCCGCAGCAGCTCGCCTACAAAGGCAACAACCGACCCGTCCCCGCGCACCGAAACGCTCTCGGTCAGGAATAAATCGCCCAACTGAGACTGTAACTCTGTGACAAGCCGTTCGCGTGCCGCGTCTTGCATTATTCGCTCTCTTTGACGAAGAAATGTAAGGCCTGGCCGCTCTTCTACCAGGTCAGAACCATAGATCTGCTTATGATGAGCCCGATGCCATTTGAGCATCTCAAGCCAAGATAATTATACCACAGAAATCCAGTTTGTGGTAAATCAGGGAGCTTCTGCCCAATCGCTGCGCAAGCCTCAATCTGTAGAGGGGAATGAAGGGCGAGGATACAGTCTTCGTCAAGCCCTTCGGTGAACAGAACTCAGGGCAGGCCCCTCGCGCTCCCTGGCCTTTTGCTGCGCAAAGCCAATCAGGTCACCCTTCTTGACAGTGGCGGCCCTCTGATGTATGTTAAGGCTGGAGAGGTGAAGGGGTTGTTTTTCGACCAGGTGAAGATTCATGTCGAAGCTGGCGCTGGGGGGAATGGCTGCGTCAGCTTTCGACGAGAGAAGTACGTGCCATTGGGAGGCCCCAACGGCGGCAACGGCGGCTGGGGTGGAAATGTGTATCTCTTGGCTGATCGCCATCTGAACACACTCATCAACTTCAAGGGGCACCGGCATTTCAAAGCACAGCGGGGCGGCCATGGCAAGGGCAAGAACATGCATGGGGCGAAGGGCGACGATATCTCTCTGCTCGTGCCGCCAGGGACCGTGGTTCGAGATGCGGAGACCGGGGAGCTTCTGGCCGATCTCACGGCCCCTGGTCAAAAGGCTCTGATAGCCCATGGAGGTCGTGGGGGACTGGGCAACGTCGCGTTCGCCTCACCCACCAACCAGGCCCCTCGCATCGCCGAGCGAGGGGACCCAGGAGAAGCTCGCTGGCTCATGCTGGAACTGAAGCTTATCGCCGATGTGGGGATTGTGGGCTGCCCCAACGCTGGCAAATCCACCTTGTTAGCTGCCGTAAGCGCCGCCCGGCCCAAGATCGCCGACTATCCCTTCACCACTTTGACGCCCAACCTGGGTATGGTGAGCCTTGATGATCGGGACTTCGTGATGGTGGACATCCCAGGGCTGATCGAAGGTGCCCACGAAGGCGCCGGGCTGGGACACGAGTTTCTGCGTCACATCGAGCGCACCAGGGTGCTCGTTCATCTCCTCGATGGCGCGGCCGAGGATCCGCTGCAGGATCTCGATGACATCAACGAGGAGTTGAGGCTCTTTAACCCCCAACTGGCCCGCAAGCCGCAACTGGTAGTGTTGAACAAGATGGACCTGCCTCAGGCACGAGAGCTTTGGCCGTTGGTCGAGAAAGAGGTGAAGAGAAGAGGGTTGCCGGTTTGTA
>JBFFDV010000229.1:0-4469 GCA_041559215.1 Anaerolineae bacterium
CGGTCACATCCGCCATCTCTATACTCGGCTCCCGCCCTCTGGTAAAAGCGAGCAAGTGTGTGGTGATGTTCTGGGCCCTGTCACAAGAGTCGACCACTACTCTTAACGCTTGTCTGATGTCCTCCGCGTCATCTGAGATCAAGCCCAGTTGAGCATGACCTGAGACACTGGTCAGCAGATTATTGAAATCATGAGCAATGGCAGCAGCCAATGTACCCACAGCAGCAAGCTTTGAGGACTCTATCAACTCCTGCTGGGAGCGCTTCAGAGCATCAAGGCTCTCCCTCAACTCATCCTGCAGGGTCGCATTTTCAATGCCGATCGCCGCATAGCCAGCCAAGATGGAGAGTACGTACTGGTCGTCTTCGGAGAATTCTCGCTCAGAAGCCTGATTATCCACCGAAAGCACGCCGATGACCTTGTTTCTCAACACCAGAGGCACATGGATCAGGGATTTGACCAGATATCCAGTCTTGACCTTGAAATCGCCTCGCGTTCCTTCACCCCCCCACCTCATCGCCTTGCCTGTTTTCACCACCTGACCAGCCAGACTATCCTCGATCTTGAGCCTGAAACCTTGAGCCTGCGATTCGGTCAGGTTCGCTTCCGCTCTGAGATATAGCTCCTTCGTCTCAGGATCAACCAGTAGCAAGAAACCGTGCTCGGCCCCGGTAATGTAGACCCCAGCCTCCACTATGCGGCTCAATAGCTCATCCAAGTCCTTCAAGGACACAACCGATCTCCCAACGGCAGAGAGGATATTCAGTTGCCGGACTCTTTGCTGCAGACTCCTGGTCAGTTGCTCCTTCTCCCTGCGCAGCCTGGTCTCGCCCAAGATCTGTTCGATAACGCCTATCACCTCTTCCGTTGTGAAGGGCTTGATCAGATAATCCCTCGCCCCAAGCCGAAATGCCTCCACAGCGATACTCTCAGAACCGTAGGCGGTCATTAGGATTGCGGGGATATCGCTTCCGCTCCCGGTCATAGACCTCAGGACGTCCATACCCGAAATGTCCGGCAAGTCCAAATCCAGTAAAAGTAGATCCGGCTTATCCGACTGCAGTTTTCTCAACCCCTCCCGGCCCGTTGCGGTAGCCACCACCCGATAGCCGTAATAAGGCAGCAGATCCCCTGCCAGAAACGAAAGAAGCTCTGGGCTATCCTCGATAACAAGAATCTTCTCTCCAGGCATGATCATTACCTTTCGGGACTCGATAGCGGAACGGCAGACGATATTTGCTCAGATTATGTCATATTCACCACACATTGTCAAGAAATCATGGGCAATGATTCTGGCGACTTCATTGTCTCTTTGACGCCTTGAAAACGCCCGAGAGCTCTGACGTCAAGTCCAGATAGAGCTGACCATAGCTCGCGCTCGGTTCGATCTGCGTCCCCTCAAGCCACTCGTTGAAGCTGGTAATTATGATCAGGTCAGGATCGCTGTTCATAGCCGCCTGCCAAGTCTCCCGGTAGTATACCCCGTTCCGGCGATCGTGCGCGAAACGGTTGGCCCGTCCCTCTATGTGCAGGTCATTGTAGCCCGGCATAACCGTGGCCACCCAGAGCTTCTGCGTGCCGTGTCGGGCGTTATGGTCCCGCACTCTGTTCCCCCATCTGCTTAGTGTAATATCGACATCAACGGGTGGGTTCCAGGTGATATTGTACAGATGGTGACCATCGAAAACTCGCAAGAACTCAATATCTGTGCCATCAGCGATCCACAAGGTATTGTGTTGAGGATCCACCTGTTGCCGGATCGAAGCCCAAGCATCGATGGCTGATTGTCCCTGCCCGGTGAATACGTTCTGAATAGCCCAGAAGAAGATCAGCGGCTTGCCTCCATACCGCAAAAAGGCTGGCTGGGCGGCGTGATTGTTGATCAGGTATCGCAAGGCTTCCACGATATCGGCCTGACTGCGGAAGAAAGGCGAACGGGTTTCGAAGTCCACCGTGGCCTTGAAACCACGTTGGCCGGCCACCTCCAGCATGATACGGAAGTTGGTCTCCGTCTGATTGTTACGCGTTTTGGGACCGTACCATGAGACAGCAAAAGCATCTATACCCGCACCCTGAGCCTGTTGGATGTGCCTGCTAATTGCGTTGCGATCCCTGGACTCGTAAGGCACGGCAGGGATATCGGGGACCTTACCCGGCGTCCATTGGTCAAGTCCATACCAGGCGTAATAGAAAGCCACCACCAAGGGCTCGCCCGAAGCCGAGGTAGTTCCCGAAGCGCCTGTGGGCTGCGACGTCGCTGTGGGTGGCGCAGATGTCGGGGTAGGCGTAGAGGTCGGAGTAGAGGTCGCGGTCGAGGTGGGAGATGGCGTGCCGGAGGCGCTGGGCGCAGGCAAAGGAGTCGAAGGCGGGCGCCTCCCAGGGATGACCAGTTCCTGTCCGATATTGATCAGGTCACTGGTGAGGTTGTTAAGCTCCATTATGGCCTCGACCGTGGTGTTGAACCTGCGTGCGATGCCGCCCAAGGTATCGCCTGCTTCTACGGTGTAAACGATGTGGGCAGGCGTCGGCGTGTAAGAGATGGGGGTGTACGTTGGGGTAGTCGTTGGCGTGGCAGTGGGCCCAGCAGGGGTGGGGCTCCTGGTCGCGGTTGGCGAGGGAGTGGAGGTCGCCTCAGCTTCAGGAGAAGGGGGCACAGTAATGACCAAGGAAACACCAAGCTCAGAACCACCTCTCAAAACCTGGCCGCTCAGAAGATAGATATAGGAGCATGCAAGCAGAAGAGCCAACAATCCCGCTATGCTGGCTCGCTGTGGTTTCCCGATCATGCCCTTAAGGGCCTTTAAATAGGGGGTCAAATTCACGACGCCTCCCAAAGTCGGCAAAAGGCGCACAAGCCAGGCGCCGTAGTGGGCTGTCCGCATCTCCCACATTCGCCAAGCTCCAACTCCTCTCTGACCCGAGAGAAGAGCCCTTCCTCCTGCCGCGCTTGCATGAAGCTCAGATAGAACTGCTGCTTGGCCCCTCGCGAGCGTGCCTCCAATTGATTGAGCAACTGCTTGTAGAAGATGGTGGTGGCACCCTCGGCGTGGGGACACTCATCGTAGATATAATCTATGCCCCGCAGCAGCGCATAAGCTGCTGTATCCCGCTCGTAGAAGCGAAAGAAGGGCTTGACCTTGCGCGCCAGCCGGGGATGTGTGGAGGGCAGTACCGGGGCCTGGCGGGCCAGGTAGCCGGTCTGCCAGTGAAGGACGTTTTGAAAGAGCACTGCCGCTTCATCGTCCAGGTTATGCCCCGTAGCCACGGCGCCGAACGCCCCTTCGTAGGCAATGCGGTTCATTATGTGCCGCTTGACCAAGCCACAAAGGGAGCAAACTTTCCGCCCCCACCTATCGCTGGCCAACTCCGGCACCGTCCTGCCATAGAACTGCCTGACATCAACGACCTGAAACTCGGCTCCTGCCCGCTCCGCTGCGAAGCGCTCCACGCGAGTTTTCGACTCCTCCGAGTACCCCTGACCATTGATTCCCAGATTTATGTAAAGTGCCTGCACGTCGTATCCCAGCCGCAGGAGCACGTCCCACAGAGCGAGGCTATCCTTGCCCCCGGAGACAGCCACAAGTACCCGATCCTCGGGACCGAACATGCTGTACTTATCAATGAAACGCTCCGTCTGGGCAACGAACCACTCCAGGAAGTGCTCTCGACATAAGGCCAGCCTATGCTGGCGCATATTCACTACGGCCGGTTCACCGCACTTCTTGCACTTCAAAGCTCAAAACACCTCATGGTCTCGCTCCCCCCCGAGATGACTGCTAGCAGTCTCACCTCGTCGTCATCTCCTAGCAGGGTATCATCGGTGACCAACTGGCCATTACGAACCACCAACACCGCCTCAGGATCCAACCCCACTTTCTCGATGGCCGCGCGGGCGGTCATCCCTCCCTTTAATTCCCATTCCTGATTGCGATAGATAATTCTCATGATACCTGCTCCAAGCGACGCAGACCTTTTTTGCATCGAGCGGGCAAAGCCTGGTACAGGTTGCTGCCCCCATCACCTCGCAACACCGCTCCCGCCCCTATGTAGCAATCCTCGCCAATAGTCACTCCCCCAATAATTGCTGCTTCAGGGCGTACGAAGGCGCTATCGGCCACTGTGGGCCACCTGCTCTCGACCTCATAAGACGCCATCGTTACCTCTCTCCAGACTGAGATAATAAATGGGCTCGCTTCCTTCAGCCCATAATGTTGTGCTTGCAGATAGCACAGCCCTCTATGCCCTCTATGGGATGCCTGACAAGGGCGCCCCTACAGTCTTCCAGCCACCTCTTCGGCCACCTCCAGTGTGCTGGATGTACCCCCCATATCGTAGGTTCGCACCTTGCCTTCAGCAATCACGGCAGCGATGGCGTTCTCCAATCGCTCAGCCAGATCGACCTCGCCCAGCCAGTCCAGCATCAGTTTCACCGTGAGCAACATAGCCGTGGGATTGACCTTGTACTGTCC
>JBFFDV010000230.1:0-4398 GCA_041559215.1 Anaerolineae bacterium
AACCCCACCAGCCGCCCCCAAGTGCTTCACAGCGAAGTACACTATAGGAGTTGTAACCAAACCGACGTCAAAGACCTCACAGCCTGTGCCCATCAAACCGGCGATGAAAGCCTGACTCAAGTCTCTTGAGCTCAATCGTACATCTCGACCGACGACCATTCGCCGATTAGCGTCGTCTCGAACCATACTGCCATACGCTGCACCAAGCACGGTACAAACCTGAGGATCTAGGTTCTCCCAGGCGATGCCTCGAACATCATACTCACGGAAAATAGTGGGATCTAGGCGCAATGCGGTTCTCCCTGAAGATGACAGAGAAGCGTTGGCACTATTCTACAGTAAGAGCAAGATGAAAGCAAGCTGGCTGAGTCCAACCGGGTGCATCCCAAGTCCGTAGCGCGAATCACCTGTGCTAGACGCACCTGTTGATGGTACCAACATGAAGACCGTACAATGCGTCAAGAGCCCGGGTATCTCCTGCACAGCGTGACGGACAAGCCCCTCCGCACACGCCCATTTCTTCCATTCCGTGCCATCACAGGATAGGTCCCCTCTACTATAGATAACGAGATAGCGGTTGAAGCGTTACAGCAATGCATAAAATGTCTTGAACGGCCAGTATTCCAGGTAAGTTCGCCCAGATCCCAAACTGTCAGTTCGAAACCACCGCCCTCGGGTACATCTTGGTCAGAGGACTGTAGCCAGAAACAAAGGCACCACAAGCAAGCAAGGAAGTCTTCAACACCGCGTGGAAAGCTCGCGGTTCAGCTTCAACAGGTCGCCCGGCATTACCACCTGCGCCGCGAGGATTATCTTCTATCTAGGGGCTTAGTGGCTCACAATGGTCCCTTGCCTTAATGGGCAATAATCTGCCATTTGTGGTAGAATGTTTGCATAAGGTACCGATTCTCAGCGAATGGCGATTGCCTGGTGAGATGGCAAGGACTTCTCCCCGTTGAGGAATGAAGCAGAAAAAGGAGGTCACGTAAATTGAAAAAAGTAAAGGGCTATTTCATAAGCACTTGCGGTTGGTGCAAGAAGACCAAGCGCTTCTTGGACGATAACAATGTTGACTACGAGCATGAGTATATAGATCTCTTGACCGGCAGCGAGAAGGCGCGCGTCTTGGCAGAAGTAGATCAATATAACCCTCGGCGCAGTTTCCCCACCGTTGTTGTTTCCAACGATCATACCGAGATTGTCGTAGGCTACAGGGAGGACCGATTGAGGGAGGTTCTCGGACTATGACTGCCCAAGAAGCTCAGGCCTTGTACGAACGGCTGAAGAGCGAGGCGGAGGCGGCGGGCTACTACCTCAATCCTGACGTCGAATTCGTCCTGGACCTGATGGAAGGGATATTGACCAACGAGGAACGGTACGGCTACTGGTCTTGTCCCTGTCGCCTGGCCGAAGGGGCCAGAGAGAAGGACTTGGATATCATCTGCCCCTGCGACTACCGTGATGCCGATCTCGACGAGTACGGCTCTTGCTACTGCGCCCTGTATGTCTCTGAGGAGATCGCTCTGGGCCGAAAACAGGTACAGCCGGTGCCCGAGAGGCGGGGAACCGAGCCAGAGCCACCTGTCGAGGAACACGAGGAAGAGTTGGTCGGCTTCACCTGGGGTGGTATCCCAGTATGGCGCTGTAAGGTCTGTGGCTACCTATGCGCCCGACCCCAGCCGCCGCTCAAGTGCCCAATCTGTAAAGCAGACAAAGATCGCTTCGAACGCTTTGCGTGATCGGACTTCGGATGCTCCACGAGGTGGCTACAAGCAGCCGCGCCGACGAGGGTGCCCCTCGTCCTCAATTTGAGCTACTGGCACGTATAGATCCGAGACCGCTCTAGTAGAACGCTCTGAAGGTAACGTTGGTGAACCCCGAGTGGGTCGCACAGCCTTCAAAGTCGAGACGCACCGTTTGCGACAGAGGAGAAGCATCGCCTTGACTGCGTACCACGGTCAAGAGGAAAGGCACCGGTTTGTCGTAGTTTTCCGGGGCGAGGGGCGCGAAGCCAAAGTCTCCAGCGGGACCGGTCATTGACACATGCTCGTGGCCCCACCATTGGAGGCGCACCCACACGCCAAGTATGCCGTTTCCGCCAGCATCTAGGACCCAGCCTTTGATTGACGCACCCTCGAAACAGGAGGTGCGATCGCGTGTTTGAGTGCTCCCCTGCACATAGTAGAAACGGTAAGGCGACAGCGTTGGCGTGGGAGTAGGCGGTCGGGGACGCCGCGTAGGGGTGGCCGTAGGTGTGGGCGCCCTGGGAGTGGATGTGGGTGTGAGCCTGAGAACCACGGCCGCATGCTTTGTACTAGCCTCCGAAACATCGTCCACAGGCAGTTCGATCGCGGCTTCGTAGCAGGCCCGCGCTCCTTGGAGGTCACCTGCCGCTGCCCGTTCATCGCCGCAACCGATCTGGGCCAGATAAAGAAGCTGTAGCACCTTGCCTTCAGCATAGTCCGGTTCACGCTGGTAAGCGAATTGAAGCTCTTCTACCGCCCCCTCCCAGTCTTCCTCCTGGAATAGCGCGAAGCCTTGTGAATATGCCTCAGCCACCTCTTGCTGCGTCAAGACAGACTCATCCTGGGGATGAATCTGGATCGCCTTATCGAAGAGCTCCATCACCTCGTCATAGACGTCGGCCGGGTCAGACGCCTCCCTGAGAATCTCTTCAGCCAAGTTGGCGTAGGAACTTACCAGAAGCTCCTCTACCTCATCCCGACGATGGTCAGGATTCTGAGCTCTGAAATCTTCCAGTATTTCTATCGTGCCGCTCCAGTCCTCGTTCTCATAGCGTTGCTCAGCATCGGCGAACGTCGAGCCGACCGCGGTTTGCTCTTCAACCAAAGAACTCCAATATTTGACGTCCCTGAAGTTGGGATCCACGGCGAGAATGGCTTGCCACGCCTCGAGCGCCTCCTCCCATCTCTCCTCTTGTGTCAACTCCACAGCGCTATCATATGCTGTTGCCAACTCTTGAAGCTCCTGCACCCTCTCCAGGCCGGCGGTTGCGGTTGCATCATCAGGCGCCTGAGTCAGAATCTCTTCATAGAGATCAGCTGCCCGCTCATACTCGCCCGCTGCGAGGTAGCCCCGCGCCAATTCGTGCAACTCGCGCAGACTAGTGGCTTCCTCTCGCTGCGCTCGAGCAGGAAGGAGCCAGTTGGTGTAGATGGCATAGGACCCTCCAGCCAGAACGGCTATGAGCGCCACAGCCACCAAAACTAGTAGCACGGGCCTGGCCAGCCTCCTCACATCGATCCGTGCTCGGCGACCCTCCCCCCGGGATAGCGTCGCCTTCAAGCGAAGATCGGCCAGGATCTGTGGGAGCTCTTGGTCATCTGGAAATCGGGCTGCCAACTGGGAGAAGACTGAGATGGCCTCTTCCCACTCTTCCGCCTCAAAATGAGCCACGCCTTGTTCGTATAGTGGGCTCTCAGCCCACCCTGGTGTCCTCTCTGTATCCCCAGCCATCTATCAACTCATCTCCTACGGATCCTTTAGCATTCAAAGGTACACAAGCAGGGGGCAACCCATCCCAATGAGGTGCCTCCACAAAGGCCACCAACAATTGTGGCACAGCCAGTGCTACGATCGTAGCGACGCGACACCCACTATACCTAAGAGGTCTTCTTGAAATTAATCAAGACCAAGTTCGTATTGCAATCACGACCATAGGTCGCGAAAACCACCACAGGAGAAAGGCCCACACCATTGGCGTCAATCACTTGACAGTTCAAAGTCATCGCCCTGGGCCGATCGTAGAGGGGTACCTCCCAGCCACCTAGCCCATACTCGGTTTTCGCACCGGATACAGCGATAGGCCACTCATAGCCTCCGGTCCAGATCCTGATCCTGATGCCCGTCAAACCGTTGCCAGCGGCATCGAGCACCTGGCCCCCAACGCCCAGCCAATCACACCCAGCCTTGTTTTTGTCGTTCGACCGGTAAATGGTATCTCCAAGCTGAACGTAAGGCCAAGCAATGGCAGTAGCCGTTGGCGTGGCCGGACGCCGCGTAGGTGTAGGTGCCGGGGGTCGCGGGGTGGGGGTGGCTGTAGGGGTAAGCATGGGAACCAAAGCCGCGTACTTGCTGCTGGCTTCGGAAACGTCGTCTATGGGCAATTCCAGGGCAGCTTCATAGCAGGCCCGCGCTCCTTGGTAGTCACGCGCCTGCATGCGCTCATCTCCACAAAGGATATTAGCTCGGTATACAATCACAAGCTGCTGATCCGGGGCGGTCTCCACTGCATCTCCATCTACATATACGACTTGAAGCTCCTGGACGGACCCTTCACAGCCCTTCTCCTGGAACCTCACAAAGCTCTGAGAGTACGCCTCGGCCACTGTGCGCTCCGTCACGAGAGACTCATCCTGAGGCCGAATCTGGATTGCC
>JBFFDV010000231.1:0-4368 GCA_041559215.1 Anaerolineae bacterium
ACCGTCTTCGTGCACCTGATAGACGGAGATGAGCGAGTCTGGGCCCAGCGAGACAGCCAGCCTGTGGGAGGGTCGCGCCCCACCTCCTCTTGGCAACCCGGGGAGGAGATTCGGGATAACCACGGTCTGGCCCTGCCTCCAGATATTCCCGCGGGTGAGTATCAGCTAGAACTGGGGCTGTATGACGCAACGACGGGACAGCGTCTGCCCCTCCTCACCAGCCAGGGAGATGTAGGAGAGGATAGAGTCCTGGTAGGCCCAGTGGTAGTTGTGTGGTGAGCCAGCCAGCAAACCAAGTCAGGTTCTAAGTAGAGTCTCAATAGGAGCCACACCGTAGCTCTGCCTGACTTGTTTGGTTTATGATCTGACACTTTATACACCAGGAGAGCGAGGAGCCTGCGCCCAATCGCCGCGCAAGTCCCAATATGTAGGGGGAATGAAAGGCGAGGGGACACCTTTCGATCCTTCGGCTACGCTCCCTTCGACTGCGCTCAGGACAGGCAGGACAAGCTTTGCTCAGGGCACGCACCTAGCTCTCCCCGGGCTTTTGCTGCCCAACGCCAGCGAGATTTGCTCTTTGACATCCACGCTGTCCTGTGATATACTCCCCAAAACAGGAAGTCGCATCTACGAGGAAGAGAATATGAGCTGGATGGACATATTTCTGCTACTGATAGTCATGGGAGGCCTGGCTCTCGGTTATATCCAGGGGCTGTGGCGCCAGGCAATGAGCCTGGGTGCCATTCTGATTGGAATTATCCTGGCGACTTATCTCCAGAGGTATTTGACGAGATGGTTTGGTTTCATAGCCCCAGATACCCCTCTGGTGATTAGGCAAACGGTGGCCTTCCTGTTCCTGGCGGCCGTCATTACCATAGGGCTTGACGTTGGATTCAGGAAGATCTTTCCTGAAACCGGGCTGCCCTTCCTGGGCATATTTGATCGCCTGGGGGGCATCTTCATAGGGTTCTTCACCATCTCTGTTCAGGTGAGTGCAGCGGTACTTGTCTTCAGATTCTTCGCCAGCCCGAGAGTATCCTGGCCCATAGGGGAAAGCATACGGTTGGTTCTCGCCGCAGGAATAGACTCCTCCGCTTTGGTGCCGGTCTTCCATAATCTGTTGGTGATACTTGTCAGCATAGTCACTCCACTGCTGCCTGAAGGTGCACCCGCGTTTCTTACCGCGCTCTAAGCCCCTCGAATGACGACGGATATCCTTCCCCCGTTGAACATCGCCAGCGGGGGTTGGTTTGCTGATTGGGATGAACACGAAATCGTGGCAAGTTCTTGAATACCCCAAGATCCTGGCCCAGTTGGCCGAACATACCTCGTTCTCGCTGGGACACGAGTTGGCTCTACGACTGCGCCCCTCCTCAAGAGACGAGGTGGTTAGGCGGCGGCAACAGGAAACCAGCGAGGCCAGGCACCTGCTGGACATAAAGCCAGGGTTGTCCTTGGGTGGCGTCACAAATCTTCGGCCTCTACTAAAAAAGGCTCGCGTGGAGGCCACTTTGACACCGAGCGAGCTCTTGGACGTACGCAACACCCTTCTCAGCGCACGCTCCTTGCGACGATCCATCGCTCCTCTGGAACTTCAGTTTCCCATCCTCGCGGTCACAGCGGAAGAGATAGAAGAGTGCCCAGAGTTGGCGCAGGAAATCTCCCAGGCCGTCAATGAGCGAGCCGAGGTGGTTGATGCGGCGAGTCCTGCCTTGGCCCGAATACGTCGCGAAGTCAAGGTCGTACATGAGGAACTATTAGACAAACTAGAAAGAATTGTATCTTCGCCCGGCAATAGCCACTTCCTGCAGGAAAAGCTCATCACCGAACGCCACGGACGTTACGTCATACCTCTTAAAGCCGATTTCAAGGGCCGCATCCCCGGCATCGTGCACGACGAGTCGGCCAGCGGTGCCACGCTATTCATCGAGCCCCTAGCCACCCTGGAGCTGAACAACCGCTGGCGCCAACTGCAGCTAGAAGAGGAGAGGGAAGTAGAGCGCGTATTGAAGCAGCTTACCGCACGCGTGGCCGAGCAGGAAGAGGCTATTTACAGAACCTTGAGAGCCCTGGCTGCTCTGGATCTGGCCTTTGCCAAGGCCCAATACAGCCTGGCGATACTGGGTATCGAGCCAGAACTCGTCCGCTTTCGTGATAGGAGGAAGAAAGGGAAGAGGCCCAGGCGAGGTCACCAACATCCAGGATCTACCATATGGTTGATTCAAGCTCGCCATCCCCTCTTGCCACCTTCCGAGGTGGTGCCCATTGACGTCCATATCAGCGATGATTTCTTCATCCTGGTAATCACCGGCCCCAATACCGGAGGCAAGACCGTCTCTTTGAAGACGGTAGGCTTGCTCGCGCTTATGGCACAGTCAGGCCTACATATTCCCGCCATGGAAGGGTCGGCTCTTTCAGTATTCAGGGGCATATATGCGGATATCGGCGAGGAACAAAGCATAGAACAGAGCCTCTCCACCTTTTCCTCCCACATGACCAGGATCGTGGATGTCTTGAGCCGAGCTTATTGGAAGTCTCTTGTCCTCCTGGACGAATTAGGAGCAGGGACCGATCCGGTGGAGGGCTCAGCCCTGGCAAGAGCCATCCTTGCTCATCTCCGTAAACGGCGTATCACCACAATGGTCGCGACCCATTATTCGGATCTAAAAGTCTATGCACACGCCACCCCTGGCGTGCAGAACGCCTCCGTTGAATTCGATGTGCAGACGCTCGCGCCCACCTTCAAGCTGAGCATCGGCTTGCCCGGCCAAAGCAACGCCCTGGCCATCGCCTCCCGTCTAGGCCTCTCCAAGGAGATCACCAAGGAGGCCAGAAAGCTATTGACGTCTGAAGATTTGGAAGTAGAAAGCTTGTTGGCTGACATAAAGAGAGCGCGGGAAGAGGCGGTGGCAGCCAACCAAGCCGCTCAACAAGCTCGCGCTGAGGCGGAGCAAATGA
Source organism: Anaerolineae bacterium (assembly GCA_041559215.1). Taxonomy (GTDB): domain Bacteria; phylum Chloroflexota; class Anaerolineae; order UBA7937; family B3-Chlor; genus JBFFDV01. The sequence continues at coordinate 2,959 of JBFFDV010000231.1, forward strand.
AGCGGGAGTTGGAAGAACAGTTGACGAAGATAGAAGAGGATCGCCGGGAGATATTGAACCGGGCTCGCCGTCAAGCCAGGATAGAGCTCGGGGAGGTCAGGAAGGAGCTACACAGTATTTCCAAAGCGATAAAGCCCCAGGCCAGGACCCAGCAACTGGTGGAGGCCAAGGCAAAGCTGAAGGAGTTGGAGGAAGTGATAGAGCCTCCGGAACCGCGTATCAAGCTGTTTCCTGTGAGCAGGGAGAAGCTGAAAGTCGGACAATCGGTCTGGGTCCAAGATCTCCAGCAGAAAGGCGAAATCACGGCCTTTCTAAGTGAGGAAGAGGTGGAGATAGGGGTAGGAAAGTTCCGAGTGAAGGCGAGATTAGATGACCTGGAGCTGGTGGAAGAAGAACCTCAAGAGAAACGCGAGGGCACGTACATAGTAACGACACCATCTGTCTCACCCTCGATGACCCTGCAACTGAGAGGCCAGCGAGCGGAAGAAGCGCTCCTCGAACTGGACAAGTATCTGGACAAAGCTTACCTCGCTCGGTTGCCTGAGGTGCGTATCGTCCATGGCAAGGGCACGGGAATCCTACGCCGTGCGGTACGCAAGGAGCTAGACAAACATCCGCTGGTGGCGTCACATCGGTCTGGGGAACCTGAAGAAGGAGGAGACGGAGTTACCATCGCCGAACTGATCAAGTGATGGGAGGCGGAGACGTAGGTTGAGCGTCTTCGGAGGAATCGATGAAGAAGGCCAAGGCCAGAACTGCCAGGATGTAACCCAGATAGTTCTCGTTCAGGAAACGGGAGGCATAAAGGAAAACGAGGCTCAGAAAACCATAATAATAGAGCATGGAATTGACGGTGTTCCGCTTCCATTGTCTCCAGAGGAGAAACAGGAAGAGAGGCAGGCAAACCAACAACTCCGGTATCCAGAAGGGGAAGTAATCCAGACGGGACTCCACCAGACCCAGAGCCAAGACCAGATTGGCGAGCCCCCAACCTGTAATCTGATAAGGGACCTCGGCGGTACCACTGCTCCAGCGCCAAACATCATCGTATAGGGCGTCAAAATCCCAAAGAGCGAACGGCAACAGGAGAAGGGCGAGTACGAGGATCAAGGGAACTATTTTGCGGAACAGGGAAAGGCCTGCAAGCTTGATACTGCCGCCTCCCGAAAGTCCTTCCTTTCGGACCAGATAGAGAAGATAGAAGGGGATCAGGAACCAGGCTGTTGGTTTGCTGGCGCAGGCCAGGCCTAGCATCACCAGGGACCAGATGAGCCTTCTCCTCATCAAGAAGTATATAGAGAAGACGATCCAGGCCAGGATGAACACATCGTTCTGGCCGAATATTATGTCATTGCCCATGATAGGGTTCAGTCCCAAGACCATCACCAGACACAGCCGCTGGGTATGATC